>NZ_JBZNBU010000084.1:0-25421 GCF_058530065.1 Waterburya sp.
CCTATTAATCTAAAAGAACACATTGTAGCAAATTCAATTCCAGTTATCTTTTTTGGTAACATTCATCAAGCTTCAGTAGCTACTATTAGTATCAATCCTAGTAACAAAGAATTTTTAAATAATAATCAAAAAGAATTAGTTTAAAACAAAACAAGGAAATAAAAAATATGAAATCTATGAAGGTACATACGAAGATAAAATTAAAGTAATTGGATGGACATCATACATACAAAATTTAAGATGTAATAATTCTAAATCTTTGAAAAAAGAACTCGCTGGCAAAGTAAAAGAATTGATGTCAGATAAATAATGAATTAATTTGTTTTATTGATTAGTAAAATACCAATATTAGTATCTTATAACAAAGTGTAATTTACATTACCTTGATATTTTTTTTTGCTTATTTTGTTAACTATTAAATATATTTCGGGAACTCTAAAAACGATCGCCTTCATTAGTCATAGCTCAAACATATGCAACCCGAACTAAAACCACCACCACAAAAGTATTCAGCCTTAGTAGTAATTAGTGCGGTAGCTACAGCATTACTGGCGATCGCCGGTTTGACTTGGTTGGGCAAACATTTATCTAAAACCCCAGTAGTAGAAACTCAGCCTAAAATTGATTCAGAATCAACAGTAGAAGTGAAGCCTCAAGCACCAAAAGCTTTATATGCTTTAGAGGATGCTCAATCATTAAAACTACCAGGCACAAAAGTTACAGTTAAAGAACTTAAAGCGACAAAAGTTCCCTATATTCCAGCCAAGACGAGTAAGTTAACTACAGCAGAATTAGCAGTAGCTAAAACAGCCTGGAAATATTTTGAGGCAAACTGGAATGATGAAACAGGTTTAGTTAATTCTGCCGACAAGTTTCCTTCAGTCACATTGTGGGATCAAGGGGCGGGAATTGCTGCTTTGATTTCGGCTAAGGAATTAGAAATTATTGAGGAAAAAGAGTTTAATCAAAAGCTCGATAAAATGTTAGAAACTCTGGCAAAACTGGAACTCTATAATGATGAATTACCTAACAAGGTTTATAACGCTAAAACTTTAATTCCCGTAAACTACGGTGGTTTAGAAAAAAAAGAAACTATTGGTTGGTCGGCGATTGATTTAGGAAGGATAGCAATCTGGTTAAAAATAATCGGCGCAAAGTATCCAGAGTATAAAACTCAAGCCGATGCTGTCTGGCAAGCTTGGGATGTAGAACGTCTGACTAAAGACGGCGATATGTTTGGTACTAGTATTGCTAATGGGGAAGAACAATACAACCAAGAAGGAAGATTGGGCTATGAAAATTATGCCGCTTTTGGGTTAAAACTTTGGGGTTTGGAAGTAGATAAAGCCTTGGATTATGAGGACAAAACAGCATTTGTCAATCTCTATGATGTGGGTATTCCTTACGACCTTCGAGATGCACAAAATTCTGGGGCAAATAATTATGTGTTGAGCGAACCTTACTTTTTAGATGGAATCGAAACGGGGTTTCAGGCATTACCAAAAGCCTATAGCGATCGCATTTTAGCAGCCCAAGAATCTCGTTATCAAAGCACCAAACAATTAACAGCAATTACCGAAGATAATTTAGACCGAGATCCGCGATTTGTTTATAATACTTTGTTTGTTAATGGTAAGCCTTGGTCTACGATTACCGATACGGGAGAAAATTACAATCATTTGCGTTTTCTGAGTGCAAAAGCTGCCATTGGCTGGGATGTTTTATACGACACCGAATACACTAATCAGCTATTTAATTTTGTAGTAGAAAATCTAGAGTCAGAAACGGGTTGGTACAACGGCTATTACGAAACTCTGCAAGAAACCAACGATGCTTTGACGGCAAATAATAACGGCGTTATTTTGGAAAGCCTATTGTACAAACAGGTGGGAAAACCTCTAATAGTTTGGGCGGGAGTAGTGAGTAGTGAGTAGTGTAGAGACGTTCCATGGAACGTCCGTACGAGTAGTGAGTAGTGAGTTTGTTATGTGGCAGGGATTTAGCCAAAAAAAGTTTTTTAGATTGACTGCCTCTTTGTGTGCGGGAATTATTGGTTCGAGTTGGTTTATTGGTTTTGGTAGTGACAAGATAGTTTTGGCACAGGATAGTAGTAATCAATGTGCGAATATCGTCAATCCTCTGACTCCTGAAGAGGAAATCTATGCCCGTACTGCCTGGCAATATTTTTTGAATAACTATCAAGAAAGTACTGGGTTTACCAACGCAGCCAATGGCTATCCTTCAGGTACTCTTTGGGATATGGGTAATTATCTGATGGCGTTAAATGCAGCCCGCTGGATGGGTTTAACCGACCAAGCAGACTTCGATCTCCGTTTGAATAAGTTTTTGGCTTCTTTAAGTGGCTTGCGTCTGTTTGAAGATAGTTTGCCCAACAAGGTATATAACACTGCCAGTGGAGAAATGACGGACTATGGTAATAACCCCGTAGAGAGAGGTATTGGCTGGTCTGCTTTAGATATTGGGCGTATTCTGGCTGCTTTTCACGTTTTACGCACTTGCCACCCCCAATATAGTGAGTGGTTGCAGTCAATTATAGATCGCTGGGCGGTAGAGCGATCGATTCAAGATGGCTATATGTTTGGGGCTGCTGTACTTGAAGATGGTCAAACTTTGCCCGTACAGGAAGGGCGTTTGGGCTATGAGGAATATGCAGCTAGGGGTTACGAACTATGGGGCTATGCCGTACCCAAAGCCTTATCTTACGAACCTTATAAGATGGTGGAAATTTATGGAGTACAAGTACCCGTCGATACCCGTAGATTTCAGGAAACCAACGCCAATAACTATGTGGTGAGTGAATCTTATATCCTCGATGGCATTGAGTTTGGTTTTTTGGGCAAGCAGCAAGAATTTGCAGAAAAAGTTTTTGAAGTTCAACGTAGACGTTATTTAGCCACGGGGCAATTAACAGCCGTCACCGAAGATAATATTGATGGTGCACCCTATTTTCTCTATAACACAGTCTATTCAAATGGTAACGCCTGGGCGACGATCACCGAAAAAAATGAACTTTACCCAGACAAACGCAGTATCAGCACTAAGGCAGCTTTGGGCTGGCGTTATATTTTCCCCGATAGCGAATATGCCCAACAGTTGTTTCAAGTAGCTACGGGGTTGATGAGTCCCGATGGTGGTGGTTTTTATGCAGGTTTGTATGAAGAGACTAGCGAACCAAATAAAGCTCTTACTGGTAACACCAACGGCTTAATTATGGAAATCCTTTATTACAAAGCCAGAGGCAACCAGCCTTTGATCGGCGGAGATTTGGTCAATGCTTCTACTGGAGATCCCCAAGAATATGAAGTAGCCGAAGGTTATCCCGCACCAGCAGGAGTAGAAAGTCAAGCAGCCCCAGTAACTCCTCCGTCTTCACCAGAACCAGTTGCCGTAGTACCTACCACATCTCAACCCCAAGTCAAACCACTCCAACCAGAACCTCAACCTACTGCTAATAATCCTCCTCAGAAAAAGAAAAAGCCTGTAGATTTTGTAGCCATTGCGCCTCTACCTTCTATGGGTAGAATCAAACCTTCTTTTTGTTCTGAGTTTACTAGAGATTTAACCATTCCCGAAAAGCGTTACGCTAAGGTAGCCTGGAAGTATTTTGAGGCTAATTATCAGCCAGAAACAGGACTAGTCAGCGATCGCAGTGACATGAAAGGTACTAGTCTCTGGGGCATGGGGGACTATCTAGCTGCACTACAATCTGCCACGGCAATGGAATTAATATCTCTGAAGAAATTTGACCTGCGGGTGCGTAAGTTTCTGGCGACTTTGCAAAGGCTGGATTTATTTTCGGGGGAATTACCCCATCGCGGTTACGATATTCGCACTCTCGAACCTGTAGATTATGGTAACAATCCCGTATCGGAGGGAACGGGTTGGTCTGGCTTGGATGTGGGCAGAATGCTGTTGGCGTTACATAATCTCAAGAGTTGCTATCCTCAATATACCGAAACAGTAGATGAGATTCTTTTAAATTGGTCTTATCTGCGGGTAGTCCGAAACGGCAGATTAAATAGTGCAGTAGTCGAGGAAGATAACTTTCAGCGTCGTTTGGCAAAAGTACACCCCGTCAACCAGTTGGGTTATGAAGAATATGCAGCGCGGGGCTTTCAACTTTGGGGTTTTGATGCGGGTAAATCCGCAGTGGGGGGAGAATATCAAACTCAGTCGGTAGATGGCTTAGAGATCCTCTCTCAAAGACAACGTAATGGCAAACAACCCGAACACAATTATGTTGTGGCAGATCCCTTTATTCGCTATGGACTAGAATTAGGCTTCGATCCGCAAATGCGATCGCTAGTATATCCTATGCTACAGGCAGAGGCTAAACGTTACCGAGATAAAGGTTTGTTCTCTGCTGCCAATACAGTTTTAATTCAGAAAGAACCCTATGTGATTCACAGTACTATTATTGGGAATAACGAACCCTGGTCAACGCGATCGCAAGATGGTAAAACTAAAGACAAACATCGTATTGCTAGCGTGGCAACAGCCTTTGCCTATGGTTCTTTATTTCCTGAAAATGAATACGCCCAAGAATTACAACAGGCGGTAGTAGATTTATACAATCCCGATCTGGGATATTATGAAGGCTTTTACGAGCAAAGTGGCAAAGCAGCATTAGGTTTTACCAGCAGCACTAATGCAATCGTGCTTCAGTCTTTATATTATAAATTCCGCGATTCTCAACCATTATTAACTGATAATGCTGACCTCGATTCTCCTTGGTGGAAAACTGTAGCAAAGGGTAATTCGGGCAATGGCTTACCCTATGACAACGAACAACAACTATATTTAGTCGAGGATGATACGGGTATCTATTGGTCTAATTCTCAATCCTTCGAGATTGATGCAGAAACTAGCAGTCAGTCTCCTCTTAACAATAGCAAAATGGATTCTCCTTGGTGGCAAGCTGTAGCAAAAGGAGAAGGGCAAGGTATACCAGATAAACCAACTCAGCAAGCAAATTTATATCTCGACAATCGCGAATCCTATTGGACATCGATCGATCCCGTCAAATCTCAGGAAGATATTAAATCGAATCAATCCCATGACATCCAGCAGCTACCCCAAGTAATTATTCCCGAACAACCAGTAGCAGTTAATTTAGAATCACTCAAAGCAAAAAGTACCAATGTCCCGCAAAATACCTGTTCCGCAAAATCACAATCAGTCGATCTGGCTAACGCAAAACAGGCTTGGTCATACTTTGTCGCTAATGGTCATGAATCTACAGGGTTATTTAATGCCGTAGAAAAATATCCCTGGACGACATTTTGGGATCAAGGAAGTGCCATCTTAGGTATCCATAGTGCGCGACAGTTAAACATTATTGACCCAGCGGAATTCGATCGCCAGATAACCAAACTTCTTATTACCCTAGAAACTTTACCCCTCCCTGCGACAGGTTTACCCAACAAAGCATACAGCACTATTACGGGAGAAATGATGAAGCTAAATAATACTCCCGATCCTGATGGTACTAGCGGTTGGTCGGCGTTAGATATTTCTCGGTTTCTGATTTCACTGCATACTTTACGCACCCATTACCCAGAATATCAGCCCAGAATTGAAAAGATAGTTAGTCAATGGGATTTGAGTAAGTTAGTCAGAGATGGTTGGCTACAGGGTGGTATTCCCGACAAAACAGGCAAGATTAACTACTATCAAGAAGGCAG
This sequence comes from Waterburya sp., assembly GCF_058530065.1. Classification (NCBI taxonomy): domain Bacteria; kingdom Bacillati; phylum Cyanobacteriota; class Cyanophyceae; order Pleurocapsales; family Pleurocapsaceae; genus Waterburya; species Waterburya sp. The sequence goes on from NZ_JBZNBU010000084.1 coordinate 5,706, forward strand.
ACTGGGTTACGAGCAATATGCAGCCAAGGGTTTACAACTATGGGGTATCGAGGCAAATAACGCCCTCAATAATCCTCCAACAAAAGATGTAGAAGTTGATGGCAATACCTTAAAAGTCGATCGCCGTAACTATGCCAATTCAAACGCAGGTAACTATCTAACCAACGATCCCTATCTGATGTGGGGACTAGAAATGGGTTGGTCAAAAACCGATAAACAGCAGGTAGTTAAACTAATTCAGGCACAAGAACAAAGATACAAACGCACGGGAATTCTCACCGCCGTTAACGAAGACTCTTTAGATCGCCCACCTTACTTTTTATACTATAGCGTCTATGCCAATGGCGATCGCTGGAATGCCGTAACTCCCCAGGATAAATCGTTTCCTAATCTAAAATTCCTCAGTACCAAAGCAGCTTTCGCCGCTTCTTCCTTGTTTCCCGATCTTCCTTATACTCAATCTCTCAAACAAGCCGTAGATAAAACAGCTATTAAAAATCGTGGTTATCCAGGGGGAATCTATGAAGACAAAAATTTGGGAGTCAATCAAGTATTCAATGTCAACACCAACGCTGTGATTCTAGAAAGTATTTTATATACAGCCCGCAATAATTGTCCTTTGTCATCAAACATTGAGCATTAAAAATCGTTTTTTAAAATCCCTAGTAATGGTTCGATAGCGATATTGCATCCTATATCCCCCAATTGTCTAATTACAGCCGTTTTCAGTTGAATAGCTCTCTGGGAAAATTTACTAGTTCGTAGTTTTTAGTTTTTAGTTCTTAGTTCTTAGTTTTTAAAGTTTAATTATGTAGTCTACCCATGTGAAAAGCGCAGTAAGATCGCACGAAATTGTTTGTTTTGATTGATTTAGTATTGCACTGTTGAAAATCGAGTATATATCCATGAATAATATCCAAACTCGCTTAAAAGATAGAACCCTATTGTTTCGTTATTTGACAATTATCAATCTTATCTTTGGAGCTTGGTATTTACAATGGCGTGTAACTCATTCTTTGAATTTTAATGCTCTATGGATTTCTCTTCCCTTGTTACTGGCAGAAATTTATAGTTATCTCGGCGGAGTAATGTTTTTGATTGGTTTATGGCAGCCAGTAGTTAGGCAAGTAAAGTCTTTTAATAAATTGATTCCTCAATTTCCTAGGGAAGAATATCCCAATATCGATATTTTTATCACCTGTTACAACGAACCTGTAGAAATGGTGGAAGAAACGGCAAAGGCAGCATTGGCAATTGACTATGCCGTAGAAAAATTAAAAGTTTATATTCTTGATGATGGCAATTCTCCCGATATGAGGGCGATGGCAGAACAACTCTGTGTCGAAGATCTTCAAACCCCTTTATTACAACAAGCAGCAGCAACTATAGATGGAAAGCGATCGCAATTAGTCAGTCGCTGGCAACAGTTAAAAAATCTTACGCCAGATTTACTTGCCTCTGAGAAATATTTACAGACATCTAAATTACAAGTTCCGAGTAAGTATGAATCTTTAGAGGATATATTAAGGTGGTTTGAAAGTTTAAAGCATCAGGCGATCGACGATCGCACTTGGTTAGAATTTCAAACTGTGGTGGGAGAAGCTTTTGATAATGTGGTCAGTCACGCCCATCAAGAATTAACGGAAGAGAAGACCATAGATTTAGAACTAGCTATTTTAAGTCAGTCAATTGTCTTTAAAATCTGGGACTATGGCGAAGAATTCGATTTAGAAGCCAAGAGAAGGCAAAGAAAAGGGGAAATAGATTCCGCAGCAGAAAGTGGTAGAGGTCTATTTCTGTTAGAAGAATTAACTGACTATTTCAGTTACACAAGACAAGCCGACGGACGTAATTGTTTGTTGGCAATTAAAGCTTACCAGACAGAAATCAAAATAGATCCTAATTTACCATCCTATATTCAAAGTTTAGGGCAATTATTCTCCCTACTCAATCCTCAAGCTAAAAAACTTCAAGATTATCTACAAGCAGAACAAAAAGCCTTAGAAAAAGCCATTCACGAACAAGAATTAGCTTTAACTAACCTATCCCGCTGTCGCTATATAGCCCGCCCAAAACCTAAAGGAAAAGCACACCATGCTAAAGCTGGCAATATTAACTATGCCATTTTTTTAGGAGAAACTACAGGGGAATTTATCTTAACTCTCGATGCCGACCACATCCCCAAACCCGAATTTTTACATCGAGTTTTACCCTACTTCTATCAGTACAATATCCATACTGGTAAATATCAACAGAATCAAATTGCTTTCGTTCAGACTCCCCAGGCATTCTCTAACTTACCTTCTGGCGATCCTTTCGGTCATCAAGCCCACCTATTTTATGGCCCTATTCAACAGGGTAAAGATGGCATGGGTGCTGCTTTTTACACTGGAACAAATGCAATTCTACGACGAGAAGCGTTAGTTAATGTGGGCTTACAAAACTTTTCATCAGAGTACGAATTAGACAATGACCGCTTGAATGAATTCGATTTAGTTGGAGGAGTATCCAGCAACAGCATTACCGAAGATATGAATACTGCTATGCGCCTTCATGCTGCGGGATGGCAATCGGTTTATCATCACGAAGAACTATCATCGGGTTTAGCCCCTGACGATCTTAGTTCGACTATGAAACAAAGATTGCGTTGGGCACAAGGAACAATTCAAGTATTACTCAAAGAAAACCCCTGGAAAAAACCAGGTTTAAATTTCTGGCAAAGACTGCAATATTTCCAAACGATGTACAGTTATTTTGCAGGATTTTTTATTGTTATTTTTATTGTCTGTCCCTTAATTTATTTTTTTACGGGAATTATTCCTTTACGAGCTTATAGTTTCGATTTTGCTATTCATTTCCTACCTGCTTTTATCCTCAATCGCCTGACATTTTTAGCTGCTACTTGGGGGATTCCTGCTGGGGAATTGTGGCGTTCCGAACAATATGCGATCGCACTATTTCCTCTCATGATTCGAGCCGTCTGGAGTATTTTTAGCGGTAAAGATGTCAAATTCCAAGTAACTCCCAAACAACGCCAAGCAGGAAGATATTTAAACCTAGTCAAAGCTCAATTATTTATCTTTACTTTAACTATTTTAGGTATTATTTATACTATCTATCGTTTTGCTATGGGTAACTTGGAAACCCCCGAAACTTATTTAGTTAATTCTGCTTGGGCAATTTATAATCTATCTTTACTTTGGGTAATTATTAAAGCAGCAATATGGCAACCTAAGTCTAGTTAACCTTTATTTAACTAATTCAAGGGATAAATTTAATCTACATAGATATTCAATTGCTGATGTCGTTCGAGAAAAACTAATAACTAATAGCTAATAACTAAAAAACAGTTTTAGCTTAACCCGAACTCAAGCCCATTAATTTTCTATGGCTACCCATAACATAATAAGTTAAGTATAAAGTTTAGCAATATCTGCTAAGGTAGCTACCTTAAAACCATTGCCTACTGCTGCCATTTTCCATTCATTATTATGACGATAAACATCTGCTAAGATCATTCCCGTCATATTATTATATTCTGCCCCCGACAGATCGTAGCGTGCCAATTCTTTATTCGTGGTGCGATTTACCAGCCTTACGAAAGCATTTTTCACCATACTAAAGTCTTGTTGGCGTTCTTTGCATTTATAAATATTGATCGCCAGGATTAAATAACAAATTTCGGGGGGGATAATTGGTAAATCGATATTAATCACTTCATCGTCTCCATCTCCCGCACCAGTTAAGTTGTCTCCTTGATGGACAATGGCACTAGAACTATGTCTTAGGTTGCCAAAATAGATAATATTTTTGACATCGGTTAACTTTTTATCAGCATCGAGACAGATTACGGAGGAGTCTAAATCGAATTGTTTGTTATTGCCAAAAAAACCCCCAGATTTTGGGGCGACATCCCAACCTAAACCACACATGATTTGTTTGAGTTCGGGATCTTCTTTAGTAAGAGAGATTCGTTGTCCTTTTTTTAAATTGATTGCCATTATTTAGTTGTTACCTGACTGAGACAGTGCAAAGGATCTATTAACTAGTTTAATAAATTCTGCCAGCAGCCAGATTAAGAAAAAAGAAATGATTATGCTGATTAGTTTTTCGGGATCGAGCAAATTTTGGATTGTAGTGGCAATTACCTTAACTGGTTGATTAATTAAGTCCCAACTATTAAATCTTTCAAATCTACCAAGATAAATGCCAATCGTGCATAAAAAATGTATACATCCATTAATTAGAATTAAATATTTTTCTCTCACAAAATTGGCTAAATATCGCTCTAATCTAATGAGAGCAATAGTATAAGCTCCAAATCCTGCATTAATAAATAATATATATTGAGGAATTAAAATAAAAATAATTGCCCAAAGAGGATAGTTTTTTTGACTCAATTCAATCATATGAATCGAATCAGTTAAAATATAAGGCGCATTGGGTAAAAATGCAATAAAAATAATTAATAATATCCACCATGATAAATTACGAACTACTAAAGAACGAAATAAATAGTAACTTATACTAGTAGGAATAAAAGCTAAAAATAAATTCCAAATAATACGACGATCGCTTTGGCTGAATAAATCTAGAGATATTGAAATCCAATCATTCATTAATTTACTAAATTATCGATTATTTAATATTTTTGGCTCATAGTTCTGTTTCGGATTCTGCTTCATTTTGGGTCATTTCTCCACAGTCAATACAGTCACAAGCATGGGAGTCTATTTCATTTTGGTCTGATTCTTCTGCCTCATTATCAGAAACCTCCCCCTCGCATTCATAAAAAGGGTAATCGGTTTCTTGAGTGGGTATTTCTACTGTTTCAGTCCCTACTTCGGGTGGCGCGCTAAATACATATTCAGTAGCATTAGCTTGGATGGGTAGAGCGATCGCTATTAGAGTAACCATAGCTTTAGAGCATTTTAAAGTAGTCAATAATTTATTAATCATAGTTAACTAACTTTGTTGGTAACTACAGCAGATAAGTAAGCAAGTAAGTAATCCACCTACAATAATTTAATTTTTTTGTGTTGCAACTCCATTAAACTTATCTAACAAATTCTACATTCTATTTTTAGGAATGAAAGTATTTATTAACCTAAACTATATCCTGTAAAAAAAAAGAAAATATCACAGAAAAATGCAATATTGCTTTAAAAACTCTGAGATTAATTATTAAATATTAACTAACTACTTAAGCAAAATTAATTACATTTTTTAATTTTCTTAAGCTTTTGCCTTGGAAAATGATGAATTAAATTTGGCGACTGCTTACCCTCGTAACTGACTTACTAAATGATTCAATTCGGGTAGAATAAGTTCCCTAACTGCCAATTTGACCCTATTATTAGTCTTTAGTCTTTAGTTTTTAGTTTGACAGGGGGAATCACGAGCTAAATATTTGGGGAAAACAACAAGATAGGGACATTTCGCGCTCACACGAAACCTCCCATAAAGTTATTTATATTAATTTTATTATGAGCGATCGGAGAAAAAATTAATTTTTATCCAAACCCAAACCATTTTCTTCGGCATACTCATTCATAAAACGCACAAAACGCTCGAACTCCGCTTCAGACTTCATGATCAAGATAGCTTCAATAGCTCTAGCTTCTCCGTTGATAAATTTGCCTTTTACTTCACGGCTCACAATTTCCCCTTCACCATCAACTAAATACATTCCAGTAATTTCTTCAGTGCTATCTTTAGCCAAAATTTTGGGATCTTCAAAATAAAAAGTAGCCGTACCGCTATTTCCAGTTTTAGAACGAGTAACTCTAATCTGGGGAATAACTTCCTCCTTTATGCCTCTGGCAAATTGAATTTCCGCCACACTGCAACTCCTATATCTTTACAATCTGTTAATAACTGTTAATCATCTCATAAAAATACAGGAGAAGGAAAATCAAAGGGGAATGTAGCTAATCTATCAATTAACCAGGAGGCCAACTCATGGAACGATCGCCTAATATATGTAAATGGAGGTGATCTACTGATTGACCAGCATCGTCACCATTATTGATGACTACGCGATATCCATTGCTCAAGTTAGCTTGTTCGGCTACTTTTTTGACTGTCATTAATAAATGACCCATCAACTGAGTATCTTCGGCTGTCGATTCGGACAAACGAGGAATGGGTTTTTTGGGAATTACCAGAATATGAGTTGGAGCTTGAGGATTGACATCTTTAAAGGCTAAAGCCAGATCGTCTTCATAAACAATATCGGCGGGAATTTCGCGACGGATAATTTTGCCAAAAATAGTATCGCTCATAATTCAAAGATAACTGATGACTATCGTCAATTTGATTAACAGCCCTTATTGTAGTAGGATTCCTCTTTTTCTCTATTCTCTTTCTATTTATACTTAACTTTTGTTAGGAATTATGGGCAATACCATCAGCAGCAATATACATAGAGATCCTAGAGCTCTAGCAAGTTTAGCAGCAAAAGAATGGCTGATTACTAATGGTATTGGTGGCTATGGTGCGGGTAATGTATCTGGTTTATTAACCAGACGCTATCATGGTTGGCTAATCGCTGCTCTTCAGCCTCCTTTGGGTAGAACATTATTATTATCCAAGCTGGATGAAACAGTAACTTATAACGAACATTCATTCCACCTATATTGCGATCGCTGGGCAGATGAAGCGGTTCATCCCCAAGGCTATCAACACATTAAAAATTTTTTTTTGGTTGGAACTACACCAGTTTGGGAATATCAAATTGCCGATGCCATAATCGAAAAACGCATTTGGATGCAACAAGGAGAAAATACAACTTATATTCGCTACACCCTCAAAGAAAGCTCTGCACCTTTAAAATTATCCCTAGGAGCATTAGTCAACTATCGCGATCATCATGGGGACACCCACAGTAATAATTGGCAGATGTCGATCGCTTCCTTGGTTGGGGGAGTAGAAATAAAAGCCAATCCAGATGCCAAAAGTCTCTACCTTTTTAGTGATGCTCGACATGAGCTCGAACCAACATGGCAAATTAATCATATCTGGCGTTATAACTGTTCTCTCTCTGTGGAGAAATATCGCGGTCTAATTTATTGTGAAGATCGTTTATTAGCTGCTACGGCAACGGTGACTCTTGACGATGGAGATTCGATTACCATGATTGCCAGTACAGAATCTCAACCCAATCTAGATTCCGATTTGGCTTGGCAAGCAAAATACCAACACGAACAAGAATTACTTAATAAATCTCAAACCCCGATTTTTAGCAATGTCAAGCCTAAATCCTCAATTCCTCCTCAATGGATTAGTAAGTTAGTCTTGGCTGCCAATCAATTTATTATAGATCGCCCGACTAAATTCTCTTGCGAAGGAAAAACCATTATTACTGGCTATCCATGGTTCAATGATTGGGCTAGGGATGCCACGATTAGTTTATCAGGATTAACCCTAGTAACGGGGCGATTTAGCGTAGCTCGCTTCATCTTACGCACTCATGCAGAGTATATCGATCGCGGAATGATGCCCAATGTTTTTGTCGATGCTAAAGCCGAATCAAACTATAACAGTGTAGATGCTTCTTTATGGTACTTTGAGGCTATTTTCACCTACTATCAAAATACGCAAGATACTAGTTTAATTAAAGAACTATTTCCTGTTTTAGCTAAGATTGTTAGCAATTACAGTCAAGGTACTCGATATAACATTCATCAAGATAAAGATGGTTTGCTGTATGCAGGAGATGAAGATAGGGAGTTAACTTGGATGAATGCCCAGGTGGAGGGTAGGGTAGTAACTCCCCGCAGAGGAAAACCCGTAGAAATTAATGCTCTTTGGTATAATGCTTTAGTAGTTATGGAATATCTAGCCCAAGAATTAGATAGTCCTCATTTGGTCTACAGTAAATTAGCCAATACTGTAAGAGTGAGTTTTCAAAAGTTTTGGGATGAGAAACTAGGCTATTGTTACGATATAGTAGACGCTCCTCAAGGTAATGAAGATAGTCTGCGTCCCAATCAAATTTTGGCAGTGTCTTTACCCTCTGTAAAAGGGGCAATGCCTCTGTTAAGTCAACCGCAACAAAAAAGTATTATCGCAATCGTTACCCAAGAATTATTAACCCCCTGTGGTTTGAGGACTCTTGCTCCCAGCCATCCCGACTATCAAGGAACTTATGGCGGCGATCGCCAAAGCCGAAGTAGAGCCTATCACCAAGGTACTGTATGGACTTGGTTTATCGGTCATTTTATTCAAGCTCATTTGAAAGTATATCGAGATCCAGAAACCGCCCGCAAGTTTCTCGTACCGATAGCAGATTTGTTAGAAACAGGATGTATCGGGACTATTGGTGAAATTTTTGATGGAGATTCTCCCCATAACCCCAGAGGCTGTTTTGCTAAGGCTTGGAGTGTGGCGGAAGTTTTACGCAGTTGGCAATTAATTGAAGATTATGAGGATAACGACAACCAACTTCAGACGAAACAGTAGTTTTATTAGATTCAATATTCAGCGATCGCTAAGAAAAAGGCGATGGTTAAAGTTGACAGTCTTGATAGTTAGCTACCCTTAAAGTAATCAAAAGTTTCATTCAGAAAAATCAATGGTATCTAAAGCAGATAAAATTTTAGTTGCTGGTGCTACGGGAGGCGTAGGACAACTAGTTGTTGCCAGACTCTTGGCAAAAGATCTTGATGTTTGGGCATTGACTAGAAACAAGGCTAAAGCCGAGTCGATGTTTGAAGGTAAGGTGAAACTAGTAGAAGGAGATATTCGCTATCCCAACACTTTAGTTGATGGAGTTAATGATATTGACTATTTAATTTGTTGTACTGGTACGACTGCTTTCCCTTCCCTTAAATGGGATTTTGCTAATTTGTTTCAGGCTGCCAATAGTCCCGAAGCAGTGGATGGAGAAGGTGTTAAAAATCTAGTAGCTGCCGTGCCAAAAGACTTAAAACGGTTTGTCTTTGTTTCTTCTTGTGGCGTTTTCCGCAAAGATAGTTTTCCTTTTAATCTTCTAAATGCTTTTGGAGTATTAGATGCGAAGTTGGTGGGGGAAAACGCTATTCAAACTTCGGGTTTGCCCTACACGATTATTCGTCCAGGAAGGTTAATTGATGGTCCTTATACATCCTACGATCTAAATACTTTATTGCGAGCTAAAACCGATGGCAAACAGGGAGTAACTATTGCTAGGGGAGATAGTCTTAATGGAGACACCAGCCGTATTGATGTAGCCAATGTCTGTGTGGAATCGATATTTTATGATTCTACTGTTAACACAGATTTTTCTATTGTTAATGAAGGAGAAAGACCAAATAATATTGATTGGTCACAATTATTTAATTCCTCTTTGTAGTTAGCATATAGTTTGGATTCTCTATTGATGATTACTGACAAACAAGCGATAAAAGCTTGTATCTTGACTGAATTTTTAACATCAAAAGGCTTGCCAATACGAGTATTTCAATATCTAGAAGCTGAGAGATTAATTCGGATCGAAGCAGGTTTTAGAAATAAACAAATTAGAATAGTTATTAACGAGATTGGAAAAGCAAAATATGTCTAAACCATTAGAAAGTATGAGTCTTGAAGAACTGAGTCAATACATGAAACAGCATCAGGATAGTTCTGATGAATGGCAAAAAGCTTATGAGTTATTTGCTCAAAAATCAGATTGGCAAGATGCGCCAGAAGGGGCAAGTTGGGAGGAGCAAAAACAGTTTGTTGAGAATTTTGTTTCTCAAGTAATTTCTTAAAGAACAACAAATATATAACCTTGTTTAACCTATAACCTCTAACTTATGACGGTTTGGTGTTTGTCGAGCCATTGTTGAATATCTTGTATAACTTTGTTGGGAATTTCCCAAGGAAAAAGATGTGCCACTTGAGGATAGTTAATATATTCGCAACGGGGTAAATATTCGGCGGTTTGTTGGCTGGCGTGGGGGGTAATATTACGATCGCATTCTCCTGAAAGCATCAAGCAAGGGAAATCTAAATGCTCTAAATCTGACAAGCGATCGTATCCTTGCCTGATGGCATTAAATAAAGCATTGGTAGCCACTTTAGAAGTTCTGAAATAAGCTGGTGTACCTTCTTTAGCTAGATAATTGTAGGCTTCGGGAGTGTGATTTTCAATTAAAAACCGAAAAAGCGATCGCTTGCCAAAGGTATCGATGTTCCATTGCCATCCTGGTTTAACTAGATTGACCATACCAGCTACTCCTGTAAACAGTTGGTCTTGCCAAGTGTTACTAGTGCGGATGCTGGCAGGTTTGGCTGCGGTAGCCACCAAAATCATCCCGCTAAATCTTTCGGGCATCAAGAGAGCTAATTCCATGGCGATGATACCCCCCAAAGACCAACCCAATAACATACAGCGATCTATCTCTAGCTTATCTAGTAACTGCTGAAGATCTGCTAAATGTTCCTCCATCGCAAAATCTTGACGATATTTACTTTTGCCATAACCCCGAAGATCTGGCGCGATCGTTCGATATTCTTTTGTGAGATAATTGGTAAATACAGACATACTATTAGAACTGCCAGGATGACCGTGCAAACATAAAATTGGGTATCCCTGTCCTCTAATTTCTGTATTTAGTTCCATAAATTTAGTACTAAAAATGTTGTTCGATAAATATTGGAATTATACGACTTGCATCGAATATGACAACTTAGATATTCTGGAATCTAGCATAACCGAGATTTTGGAACAAGAAGAAGGATGTCAGCGTATTTTCGAGCTTCCTAAATTAAACATAGATTGGCAAAAGCGATCGCGATATACATATCTTGAACAAGAATTATCCGATCTTTGGATCGTTGCTATATTTCCAGGAATCGGTCGCTGGGGCGTAATTAAAACTTTTCCGACAGGACTTATTTGCGATCGCTCTTTAAATTCTTCTCAACCCTATCTTGCTAATTTAACCAAACAAATTAAATGTAATGCTTTTCATTTAGAGGTACACGATAGTGTTGGTGGGTTTCTGTTTGAAGTTGACTTTCTGGGTAAAACTTTTCTCTCTGGATCTTCTGTTCTCGATGAATACTACAGTTGTGGCTTTCATGATGAACTAAAAGTAGACAAAGACAAAGGAGATCTCATTACTAACTTTTGGTCGATCGACGTACCAGAACCATTTAAACAAGCAATTCAAATCAATGAATCTTCAGAAGTACTCGAAAAAGAACAAAGAATTGCCGAATTAGATCCAGAAGATCCTGAATATTTCGATTTAGCTGTCGACGAATATCTGGGTTACAGCCAGAGAATAGATTTAGCTTTTGCCGATTTATTCGATCCTAATAGAGATTACTGGTTTTTTAAAAATAGTCTAGTCGATGTAGCCTACAACTCTTCAGATAGATTGAAACTTATCAATGCCAAAATATTATATTTTCAGCCTCCCACTTCTTATCTACCTCTCCACATTAGGCTAAAAAAGAGAATGATACCTCAAACAACATCCTCACCAGAAGAAGATACTCTATTTTAAGTTCTAGGATAAAATTTTGTCTTAAGCTTAAGTTAATTAATTAACTTCCATTAATTCAATCGAGAAGAAAAAATAACATTATGTCCAAGCAAAATAAAACAGGAGCTTTTATTGGTGGGGTAACTATCGGCAGTGCCATCGGCTTGGTAGTGGGACTTTTAGCTGCACCTCGTACGGGTAAAGAAACCAGAAAAGTAATTAAAAAATCTGCCGATGCTTTACCAGAATTAGCCGAAGACTTATCTAGCAGTATTCAATTCCAAGCAGATCGACTGTCAGAGTCTACCCTAGAAAATTGGGAAGGTACATTATTCCGATTAAAACAAGCGATCGCAGCAGGAATCGAAGCCAGTCAAGAAACTACCCTAGTCGATCGATCTAATTCACCACAGCAAAACGGTAATGAGTAATTAGTTTTCATCTAAAATTGTAGGAATGCACTAGCTATGCTCAATTTTTATGATAGATCCGTTATTTTGGCTGGGACTGTCCCTACTATTGGTTTCATTTAGTTTATTTGCTGTTTTATTAGTCACCATACCTACTCTACAAGAAGTAGCTAGGGCTGCTCGTAGTGCCGAAAAGTTGTTTGATACCCTCAACCGCGAATTTCCACCAACTTTAGAAGCAATTCGGATGACGGGTAAAGAAGTAGGAGAGTTAACCGACGAGCTTAATCAAGGAATTAGTAACGCTACGGGAGTAGTCAAGCAAGTAGATCGAGGATTGGTCAATGCCAGAGTTCAAGCTCAACAAGTACAACAAAGTAGTAAAGGGTTGGTGGCAGGAGTTAAAGCAGCCTGGAAAACTTGGCGCAATCCTCCCCAGCAGATAGTCTTTTCCGATCGCCGCGATCGCTTTTTAAAATCTAAATCTTCTGAAAACCGAGATTAATTTTTGCTTAAATTTTTGGTTTTTTTCTATCTTAAGAAGTTCTCAGGACTACTAAATACTGATAACCTTAAGTTAAGGTAAATAAATGTAACAGAAATTTAAAGCATTTTAATAAAACCGAAGAAATTGTATATCAGAAATATTTTTAGTCAAACAATTATGGGAAATAAGTTAACACAGCGTTTCCTGCTCGCGTTAGGAGCTTGCTTACTATTTTTAGCTACTTGCTTTACATCTCCCGCTTTGGCAGTTAACAATCCAGAGCTACTACCCGATAAGGAAACCCCTGTAGTAGACCTAGCCAACTTCTTACCCCAACAACAAGAAGATTCGTTAATTGAAAACTTGGAAAATTTTGAAGCAGAAACAGGCTGGAAAATGCGGGTTTTGACCCAATACGATCGCTCTCCTGGTCGTGCGGTCAAAAAATTCTGGGGTTTGGATGATAAAAGTATTTTGCTTGTAGCTGATGGTAGAGGCGGAAATCTTTTAGCCTTTAGTATTGGCGATGCTGTTTATGAATTACTACCCCGTAACTTCTGGATTGAATTACAGACTCGGTTTGGCAATATGTATTATATTCGCGAGCATGGTGAAAATAATGCTATTGTCGAAGCTTTAGAATCCGTTAAAGGCTGTCTACTTCAAAATGGCTGCACTGCGGTTCCTGGTTTGCCTCAAGAACAATGGATCTTAACTTTAATTAGCTCGATTGTCGGCGGTGTTATTTTAGGTGTTGCAGTAATTCCTCGTAAGGAAGGTCAGTTTATGGCTTGGCAATGGGGTTTGATTATGTCTCCTTTGTGGGGAATCCTCTTTATTGCTTTCGGTATTGGCCCTGTAGTAATTCGCACTCCCGAATTTTTACCTCTATTCCGCAACATTATCGGCTTTATGTTAGGTGCAGTAGTGGCATTTCTTTCTCCTACGTTTATTGAAACTCCCACTTCCGATTCGGAAACATAAAGTGAATATGGAAGATCTAGAAAAATCAAATAGACCGCGTTTGTATTTAAAACTTGAGTTTTAGTAAAATACCCTTTAACCCTTAACCTAAAAGTAGACGCGGTTTGATATCCCCCAACAGTAGAGGTTTCCATGAAAATTGGTAATAAAAAACTACAACGTTCTCTTTATCGAATCTTGTTGGCTGTTGGGGGAACTACTCTTTTAATTATCGCAATCTTGGCGATTGAAACTGCATTTGGGGCGGAAAAGGATTGTCAACCAACAGAATCGTGGTTATTTTGTCAAATTAGAGAATCAGTATTGCTCAGTATCGTAGAAGGTTTTAGCATTTTGGTGGCAGTTTGGCTGTTTTTTCTCGAAGCACCAGAAAGAGATAAGCAAGCTCACTATGAAGCTTGGAAAACTATCGACTCGGCTCACGGTTTGAGAAATAGTTATGCTAGAGTCCAAGCACTCCAAGACTTAAACGACGATCGCATTCCCTTAAGGGGTTTTACCGCTGCCGAAGCAGATTTGCGGGGTATTAATTTGGAAGGGGCAGACTTGAGTAATGCTTATTTATCGGGAGCAGATTTGAGTAATGCTAATCTACGCAACGCTAACTTGAGTCACGCTAACTTAGTAGAAACCAAGTTAACCAATGCTAATTTAAGCAACACCAAGCTAACTGGAGCAAACTTGAACTATGCTGATTTAATTGAAGCCGATTTGATTGAAGCGGATTTTGTTGGTGCGAGTATCATCGGAACAAACTTTGTTCGTGCCAATCTAGCCCAAGCATACTTTGGAGATGTCAATTTCAATCAGTGCTTGCTTACAGATGCGAACCTCCACAAAACCAAATTCTTTGGGGTAGAGAATTTGAATCCAGACCAAATCAAACAGGCTAAAAATTGGTCGGAAGCTATTTATGATGCCAAGATGTCGGCTAAGTTAAATTAGTTATTATAGTAATTTATTAAGTTAAATTTTTTGCATATTAATAATATTATGTAAGCATTATTTAAGAATAACTACTATTGTCAAATATGTAAAATCAATATTAATTTGCAATCATTAATCAATGTAAATCAAATAAAACAGGGAAGATTATTCTGACCAAAAAGCTGAAAAATTTGCTTTTTTATCAGCTTAACTTGTCAAGCTAGGTTGCTGAACGTCGTAAGGCTCAAATTGTGATTTAGTTGCACCGCATTTAGGACAAGACCAATCATCAGGAATTGCCTCGAAAGGAGTTCCTGGCTCTATTCCTGAATCGGGATCTCCTTTTGCGGGATCGTAAATGTAGTTACAAATTTTACAAACATATTTTTGCATTTTTATTTTCCTTTGAATTTTTACTGAAATAATATTAATTAATCAATTTATTTTGAACATCTTTCTTCAGAAATAGTAGTTTAGGGAAAATAATATAATCTGAATAATCAAGCAAACTATAAATTTATCTCTGATGATAGATAAAGTATTCTCAACTTTTTTTATACTTAATTTTAAAGACATAATTTTTGTGTTATCCCGAAATGTTGAATATTTAAATTGATTTAAAAACTGTTGTGTTTCATTAGATAAAAATGCTGTATGTCTCGTTCTGCCTGTTTAATTTATAATCCTGTTGCTGGTCAAGGTGATTCGGACTGCGATTTGGACAATATTAAAATGTTATTGTCGCCAAAAATCGATCTTGATATTCGCCAAACTACTCCTAAAGTTGATGCCGACTGTCTGGCAAAAGATGCCATTGAACGTCAAGTGGAAACCATCATCGTTTCTGGAGGAGATGGAACGGTTTCGACAGTGGCAAACGCTCTGGTTAAGACAGATATCCCTTTGGGGATTATTTCTCGCGGGACAGCTAACGCCTTAGCCAATGCACTGGGCATCCCTGAAAATTTGGCAGCAGCTTGTGAAACTATTCTTGATGGTAATACGAAAACCATAGATACGGCTCAGTATAATGGTAAACCTATGGTGTTACTGGCGGGGATTGGGTTTGAAGCCCAAACAATCGAAAATACAGACCGCAAAGATAAAGACCGTTGGGGAATGTGGGCATATGTTTTATCTGGTTTGCAACAGTTAACCAAATGGCAATCTTTTGAAGCTGAGATAGTCACAGATGAAAGGGTAGATAACATTACTACGGCTGCTATTACCATTGCCAATGCTGCCCCTAAAACCTCAATTTTAGCTCAGGGAGTAGCCGAAGTTGTCACAGATGACGGTTTGCTAGATATTACTATAGTTGCTCCAGAAAATAATTTGGCATCCCTAACGGCTTCTTACAATCTGTATCGCTCTGCTGTGAATGATGAAGTAGCTAAACATAATAGTGTGAGCTATTTACGCAGTAAACGGGTAAAAGTCACCACTAATCCACCGCAAAAAGTAGCGATTGACGGTGAAATTATCGGCAAAACTCCTCTAGAAATAGAATGCTTACCTCAAAGCTTGACTGTTTATGTGCCAAAAAACCAAAAATTAGGCGATCGCTAATGCGCCAGCTTTTCGGCTGTATACGCAGCACCTCAGCGAAGCTGAAATCGCCATTAATTACAGCTAAATCTCAAGGGCAATTATGATGGAAAATTTAGTTTTACCGCCAAATATCGCACAAGTTTTTGCATTGAATCAGAGAAAAGATCTGCTATCAGCTTTAACCAAGGAAATAGTAGTTACCCTAAAATGCGATCGCTGTTTTATTTATCTGCGCGATCCAGATACAGGCTTGGGTAAAGCAGAATTTTGTTATCGTCGCGATCGCACTATTCCAGAAGTGACCAGTCGCGAATGGTCAAAAGAATCTCCTGCAATTGAAGCGCAAGACCCTATGTTTGCAGCAGCCTTAAATTGCCAGCCTCATATTTTTATCGAAGATCTAGAAACTGCCGATCCACAAGTAGTTAATGCTGAGTTTGAAAAGGAAAATTTTGGACATCGAGCTTTGATTCATACCCATCTTTGTCATGAAGGACAGCTTTGGGGAGTATTGCAACCATGCGTCTTTGACCAACCTAGAATTTGGACATCGAGCGATCGCCAGTTAATAACAGCAATAGCCGAACAAACTGCCCCCCTAGTTATGGAATACGTACTAAAAGCTAATAGCTCCAAACTCATTAACAAAGTCTACTAACACTAAACGATATTATGATTGTTAACTTACAAGAAAATGGTTGGGAAATTATTTATCATCGCGCCCATGCTTTACTAGCAGCCCAAATTGCTGGGGCTTGTCAGCAAGAAGATAATTCATTACGCATTGTCGATACTATAGCTGCCATATCCCATCATGACGATCTCGAAAAAGAGTGGAAAGAGGATCAACTAACATCTGCGGGTGCGCCGATGGACTTTACTTTAGAGCGACAAACCCCAATTAAGCAATTACGCCAACATATCGAAGATTCCCTATATCGGGGACGCTGGGTAGCACTGCTAACTTCAATGCACCTTTGTTTTCTCAATCAGGGTAGTAAAGACAAACCTGAAATCAAAGAATTTCTCGCAGAACAACGAGAATTACAGACACAATGGCGTAAAGAATTAGATTTGTCACAAGAACAAGCTGATTCAGTTTACCAGTTCATGAAATGGTGCGATCGCCTGTCCTTAATTCTCTGTCAGCGCAAGTTACCTGACAATGAAAGAGCTTTAGAAATCAATCAGAATGCAGATGGCAAAACTTACTATGTGACCCAATCTGATGAAGGGTGGCTAACTGTATCTCCTTGGTGTTTTGCTCAAGATAAATTTACAGTTAAAGTTGAAGCGTCTTATTTATCCCAAATTAAATTTGCCGATAATCAAAGCTTAACCGAAGCCTTAAAAGCAGCACCCCGCAAGTATCTTGAATGGACATTCCTCAAAACAAAATTAGATCGAGAAAACGGTAAGCATAAACCAGAAATTTTCTTAAAAGCAGCTTAAATACAAATATCTCTTGACTATTAATTTGAAACGGTAGAGTTGCCTTGAATTGGTTGTTAGTTGTCTTAAAGGATACCGCTTCGCATATTAGTTGTTAGTCATTGGTCACTGATTATAAAAAACAAAGAACAAAGGACAAAGGACAAATGACTTTAGCTTTTAAAAAATCTATCTGCGGAAGGATAAAAATATCATTCCTGAGTTATAAAATAAAGCATTTACGAACAAGATCTGTTTGTTACAAAAGATTAATAGTAAATTAATAGTAAAAAATTAAGTATATTCACTGTGATTTTTACTAAACTAGGTTGTGTAAGATCGCCGACCAGCGATCGGCGATCGCTAATAACTACTTCATAACGCTTAATTATTAACCAATTAGTATGAGGATGGATTTAGGTCGCCCCCTATGCTCGACTACAGCAGTTGGAGTTGTATTTCATTTAGCTGATGGCACTATTCAAAGTTGTAATGTTGATGCGGAAATAATCTTAGGCTACACCGTAGAGCAGTTAATTGGGGCTTCAAGCTTCGATCCTCCCTGGCAAACGATTCATGAAGATGGTTCTCTTTTTTCACCTGAAACCTATCCTGCAACTATTTCGTTGGAAACTGGTCGGCCTTGCTCTGATCTGGTTATGGGCTTTTACCGACCTGATGGAGATTTAGTTTGGTTGTCGATCGCCACTGAGCCTTTGTTTAAAGCTAACAATACCAAACCTTATGGAGTAGAGGTAACTTTTAAAGATATTAGCGATCGCATTGGCAATGATATTTCTCTCCAGTTTGTTCCCAAACAGCGATCGCTCACGGTTTCAAAAGAAGAACGTTTAAACTTGGCTACGGTCGCTGCTGGTTTGGGGATGTGGTTTTGGGATTTAAAGACGGACTGTTTGGAATGGACAGAACTATGTAAAGCTTTATTTGGCTTAACTCCCGATACAGAAATGAGCTATGAAGTATTTCTTAATGCTCTGCATCCTGAAGACCGCGATCGCACCGATACAGCAATACGACAGGCATTAGCGACGAAAACCGAATACAACATTGAATATCGCACCGTTTGGAGTGATGGTAGCATTCATTGGATTCTTGCCAAAGGTCGAGCTTTTTATAACTCAGAGGGCGAGCCATTGCAGATGATGGGAACTACCCAAGATGTCAGCGATCGCAAACTATTAGAAGCCAAATTAACTGAAACCAATAATACCTTAGAGTCAATAATTAGAGATACTAACGATGCCATCTTTGTAAAAGATCTTGAAGGACGCTACGTAACTATTAATCAAGCTGCCTTAACTTGGCTGGGGATGACCGTTGAAGATGTGGTTGGTCGAGATGATACAGCACTATTCGATTCTGAAACCGCCCAATCCCTCAGAGCGATAGATCGGCAGGTTATCGAGCAAAATAAAAGTGTGATTCTGGAAGAAAAAGCAACTTCTGGAACGCAACAGAGAACTTTTTTATCTAGCAAACATCCCTGGTACGATGCTTCGGGAAACTTGGCGGGAGTTATTGGTATTTCTAAAGACATCACGGAAATCAAAGAATCGCAACAGAAAATACAAGAAAAGGAACAGTTATTAAGGCTTGCTTTATCATGTGCTTCAGCAGCTTCTTGGAACTGGGATCTAACGACAGGAAAAGTTACTTGGTCGCAAGAAAATTTTGACCTATACGGATTAGCTCCAGAAATAGAGCCAAAATATGAAATTTGGGAAAGTGTAGTACATCCAGACGATCGTGAACGGGCTAATCGCGAAATAGAACGGGTGATTGCCGATCCTACTTCTGAGTTAAAAATAGAGTTTCGGATTATTCACTCTCAAAAAGGAATTCGCTGGATTTTAGCGATGGGTCATGTTACTTGTAATGATAACGGCGAGCCAATCTGTTTTAGTGGAATCGACCTCGATATCAGCGATCGCAAGGAAGCAGAACAAAAGATTCAGCAGAGCGAACAGCACTTGAGGAGGGTTTTAGATAGTTTATACAGCTTTATTGGCGTGTTAAACCCTGATGGTATTTTGCTCGAAGCCAATCAAACTGCTATTGAAGCAGCTAATTTAAAATTAGAAGATGTCATTGGCAAACCTTTTACGGAAGCCTATTGGTGGTCTTATTCTAAAGCCAGTCAAGCAAGATTAAATGCTGCTCTTGAGCGTGCCAAGAGAGGTGAAGCAGTTCGTTATGATGTGGAAGTACGACTAAGCGAAGACAACTATGTAACCATTGACTTTGCTCTCGTTCCCCTGTTTGATGCCAACGGCGAAGTAGAATGGATAATTCCTTCGGGTATTGATATCAGCGATCGTGAAGCTAATCGAAAAGCCTTAGAGCAAAGGGAAGACGAACTGAGACTGATGACCGAAGCTATTCCCCAGCAAATTTGGACGGCATTACCCAACGGTGAAACCGATTACTTCAACCAACGCTGGCAGGA
>NZ_JBZNBU010000085.1:0-3905 GCF_058530065.1 Waterburya sp.
GAAGCACCATAATTTTTAAAATAACAGCCCCGCACCCAATTAGAATTCATCTGTTTGGCATCGCCAATCAAAGCTACTGTAGCAGCAGGCCCAATAGGAGTATTATTAGGCAGGCGTTTTTGCAGGGGAAAATGTTGCGTTCCTTCCCACGCTATATAACCAATTCCTCCTCCCAAAAAGATTTTACTGCCAATTCCCACGAGATTCAGTTCTGGGTCGTTCAGCAAAGGAGAAATAGCTCCAGGATTGGAGTAGACAGCATTACCCAACCTGGGTTGCAAAGGTCCTAAATAAGTATATAAAGTGCGATCGCCACCATTCACCCCAACGATAAAATTTTGGTAGAGATTGCGGGGATTGAATAAATAAAATTGATTGATACTATCTTTGGTAATGGTATTTTCCCATAACGCTCTAGGATAGCAGTCGGTTTTTTGTCCGATCGCTTTGATGGGAATCGATTTTCCTGCAATCAAGTCTTCAATTACATGACCGCCTCCTCTTTCCCAACTAACTCCTTCTCGCAGATCGGGGTCGGTTTCATTGAGATTGTAGTCGGCTGTAGCAGTAGCCCCTAAATATAAATCTACCGCGCCAAAACCCCCATAGGCAGGAATGCCATCCAACCAACATTGACGAATTTTGATCGGCGGATCGGTATGTCCTAAGTTAATTATTGCTCCTGAAGATTCCATTGGCTCAAAAGTGCCAGTGGTAATCACATCTACTTGTTGAAATACTTTATCGATGCCTAATTCTAAGATCTTAGCTTTGGTTTCAGCGATCGTCCAAGCAACTACTTCACCCTTGTCTATCTTGTCATTAATCTCATCAATCGTTCTTTTCATTTAACATTGAACATTAAACATTTATCATCAATCTTTAGTCCCCCTGTCTCCCTGTCCCCCTGTCTCCCTGTCCCCCTGTCCCCCTGTCTCCCTATCTCCACTCCTGCGATCGCCTACAAAGGAATATTGCCAATTATCCAAGACATCTTTAATGATTACTTCTTTAAACCAAATTTGACCGACAACAGTTAAAGGTAAAGAAAGTAACAAACCCAGAAAACCGAAGAAAGTTGCAAAAAATAGTTGAGAGAGAAGGGTAACGGCGGGTAAAAGAGATACTTGCTGCGCCATGACTATCGGAGTCAAAACATTACTCTCTAACTGTTGAATTATTATATATAAAATTAAGACAGCGATCGATTTCCAAGGAGCTTCAATCAAAGCGATCGCCATCGGCGAAAGTACGCTGAGGGTAGGACCAATATTGGGAATAAAAGTCATTACTCCCGCCAACATCGCCTGAGACAATGCTAAAGGAATACCTAAAATTAGCAAACAAACAAAACTTAAAACGGCAATGACTACCATGTTAAACAGAATGCCCACCAGCCAACCTTCTAAACCTTCCGTGCATAAGTCCAGAATCTCATCTACTCTCCGTCGATAAAAGGCAGGAAAAAGACGGATAAATCCTTTGCGATAGGGTTCTGGGTCTGCTAGTAACATCAGGGTAATTGCCAGTAATAAGAGAATACCCAGCAACACTCCCAAGGAACTGTAAAAGACAGTCAATCCTCCTCCTAAAAACTGCTGAATTAGGGGTTGTATTTGTCTGTTTAATTCATCTGTATCGGGCAGAAAATTGATGATTCTGGGGTCTAATTGCTCCGATAGTATATCTAACCAAGTGTCTAGTTTTTCAATTCCCTGGGGTACAAGTCTGCCTAAAGCTTGAAACTGATCGATAAAAGGCGGAACTACAACCCAGATACAACCAACTGCAATGACAATCAAACAGACTGCGGATAAAATCACGGCATGAATCCGTTTCATTCCTCGTTTTTGAAAGCTTTTAACCAGAATATTGAGAGAAGTAGCCAAAACTATTCCAGTAAAAAGCAACAACAATAGTTGTTTGATTTGCCATAAAACATAAAGAGAAATAAAAAAGACAACCAGACCGATCCAAGTACCAAAATTCAACGTTGCAAGCTCCTTGTAGGAGAATCATAGATAAAGCTTGGTTTATAGGGTAACCTGCATTTTCTCTAAATAAGGTTTTATTTTATTAAACTTTTTGCTTGAGATATTGCCAGCCTAAAATAAAGCCAATAATTAAAGAAGGCATTAAGACAATAGTTAAGGCGATCGCATTGGTTGGTTGAAGGGGTAGATATCGACCGCCATATTTGATTGCCACAGACAGTATTGCAGAGATGATTAATATTTTGGTGATAAATCCTAGCTGCATATTCATAATTATTTTTTATCTGCTTGCTTCAATTCTTTATACATTTGGTATATTTCGGGCAATCTCTTATACATGACAAACAATCTACGATAAAGTTTGCTAGGAATATGGGGCATTCCCGAAACCATTTCTCCTGGAGAGACATTGCCAGTAATACCAGTTTGTCCCGTGGCGATCGCTCGATCTCCAACTGTAACTTGATTTGCCACTCCTACTTGACCCCCTAACATGACTCCATTACCAATAATTGCCCCTCCTGCCAATCCTACCTGAGAAGCCATAGCGCAGTTACTGCCGATTTTGCAGCCATGACCGATTTGGACGAGGTTATCGATTTTAGTATTGCTGCCAATTCTAGTTTCTCCTACCGCAGGGCGATCGACCGCACTATTGCAGCCAATTTCCACTCCTTCTTCTAAAACCACACAGCCCGATTGTTCCATTTTGTACCAACCCGTTGCAGTGGGGACAAAACCAAATCCTTCTGCACCAATGGCAGCACCACTATGAATTACACAACCAGAACCAATTTGAGTACGTTCGTGAATGGTACAGTTAGCGTGGAGAATGGTATCGTTCTTAATAGTTACCTGGGGATAGATAACCACATTGGGATGAATTGTAACGCGATCGCCGATTGTTACTTCTTCCCCAATCACCACATTCGCTCCAATATATACGTCTTTGCCGATTTTAGTATCTTCGGGAATAACCGCACTAGAATGGATGCTGGGAGAAGGCTGAAAAGGTTTATAAAACAGAGAAATTGCTTGGGCAAACAACAATCTCGGTTGGGGGGTAGCGATCCAAGCAATATTTCTCGCAGTGGCTTGAGACTGTAAAGATTCATCGGTAGGTAAAATTAGCGCGCTGGCTTCTGTGGTGGCGATTTGCGCGGTAAATTTGCCCCCTTCGATATAACTTAGGCTGCCCAATGTAGCTGTATCGATCGCTGCAACTCCAGTAATTTCGGGATTTAGCTCGGGATTGCGCTGAAGACTGTTGTTTTTAGCAGCTTTATCCAGTAGAGTGACAATTTCTTGAAACTGCATGATTTTATTGAGAGATAAACATTAACTCAAACCCCATTTATTGTGACATAATCATTCTTTTTTTATGGTAATTATTAATAGTTATGTAACTGGAAAATTATTATCAAATCTCACAAATAAAAGATTACTGTATAATGTGGAGTTGAGCTAAAAATAACAATTTGGCGATCGAGAAGTTGCTAGGAAATCATTTAAAATAACGATTTAACAGATCGAAATACAAATAAATTCTATTAACTAAAAACAGCACAGTATGACAGAGCTAGCAATTAGCCAAGCTATAAAAATTGTCGATCGCATTTTAGAACCAAATCGTCTCAATACCGTGGAAGAACTAGTACTGAGAGAATGTTGGTCTGGGAAAACCTATCAAGAAATTGCTGTCGATTCTGGTTATGACTCCGATTATATTCGAGTTGTTGGCTCTCGGCTTTGGCAAAATCTCTCCAATGCCTTTCAAGAAAAGGTCACCAAAAATAATTTTCGGGCAGTGATCAGACAACAAGCCAGAAAAGGCAAATTTGCTTTTTTATCTTTAGAGTTGCCCGACGGACAAGTGGCAGCAGGTTCTGAATTTTATATCGAACGTCCTCC
>NZ_JBZNBU010000086.1:0-24884 GCF_058530065.1 Waterburya sp.
AAAAATTCAGCGTAGTTAAAGTTGTTGATAATAATGCTAACTAAAGGTCGATTGTCCATCGGAAAATAAATAATACGAAAGTACTAAAAATACTGCAGGATGAGCTATTTATCTTTGTAAGCCTTTAAATTTAACCAAGATTAAGGTTTTAATAATTTTTAATTAAACTTCTGTTAATAAATAATATAATGCTATTGACACTATTTTTGTAATATGAGATTCAAAAGCATACTTGATTTGAAATTGAAGACAATTTCCGTTATAAGACTAGAGAAGATGTTGATTTTTGGGTTGAATATTGGCAAAAATAGCTTGAATATTGGCAAAAATGTATTCTGCGGTACATAATATCTTCTGCTTATTTCCCTCAAATTATTTCTCTCAAAACGAAAAAATAAATTCAATTAATTTTTATTATTAACTCACCATAATTATTTTTGACGATATCTGTTGCCAAAATACGATTCAACTAAGTAAATGTTCGGCTTTATACTCAGCTTTTCTAGATTAAATGCTAACCATTTCTTAAAGTTCTCAAAACAATACAAAAGAAACTTTTTTGTTACTTAGTTACTGGGACTAATATTGCGGTAGTAAAAGCAGTTATTAGTAGAATTATATTTTCGCTCGTATCGATAAAACCCCCTTATATAATCAATGTTAGGTATGTTTTAATTTATACAGACTATCTGACGAGGGAATAAATAGTTGCCATGAAATCCTCAAAATTGGCAATTAAATCGATGAAAAAAGAATTTTTTTAGCTGTGGCTTTCATCATTATTGCTTAGCTTCCCTGGCAATCGAAAAGCTACGGTTGAGGGAAAAAATCTATTTTAGGCTAAGTCATTTGGCGGATAAAAAAATCAGTATTATTTCGTAGATAGAACTTGACTTTTTCAATGGTTTGTAGGCATAATAACCTAAAAATATTTACTGTCTAATTATTTAAGTAAAATCCAATTAAGTATTTGCACCGACGTCGATTGCCTCCACCTTAATGAAAATTTTTTACCTATCTCTCAGATACTGGAATGAAGAAACATAAACTTTTAATACTTGGTACTCGCGGCATCCCTGGAAGCCATGGAGGATTCGAGACTTTCGCCGAACGTCTAGCTCTTTATTTGGCAAAAAGAGGGTGGCGAGTAACCGTTTATTGTCAGAGTGATGAAGAAAAGCTCAGTTACAGTATTTGGCAAGGAATCCATCTCGTTCATATTCCCGTTCCCAAAGATAATTCATTTTGGTCTATTTTATTCGACCTAAAAGCAGCATTACACGCGGTGCGGCAAGAAGGCTTAATCTTGACTCTAGGTTATAACACCGCCGTCTTTTCTTTGTTGTATCGTCTCAGAAATAGGGTCAATCTTACCAACATGGATGGTATGGAATGGTGGCGTAAAAAATGGAATGCGGTGGAAAAAGCTTGGCTCTATACTAACGAACGTTGTGCCGTATGGTTTAGCGATCGCCTGATTGCCGATCATCCTCAGATTAAGCGTTACTTGCGGACTGAAGTGAAGACAACCAAACCAGTCACGGTGATTCCCTACAGTACTCAAGCAGTCAGGAAGGCAGATGTAACTCTATTAGATAACTACAATTTAGTCCCCAAGCAATATGCTTTAGTTATTGCCCGACCAGAACCTGAAAACTCTATTTTAGAAATTGTTTCGGCTTTTTCTCGTCGCCCCAGGAATATACCTCTAGTGGTTTTAGGCAAATATCTACCCGAAGAAAATCCCTATCACAAGCAGGTATTAGAAGCTGCCAGCGATGAAGTTTTATTTGTCGGTGCGATTTACGATGCAGAAACAGTTAAAGCCCTTCGTTACTATACTTCCCTCTATTTCCACGGACATCAAGTAGGAGGAACTAATCCATCTTTAATCGAAGCCATGGCTGCTGGTAGCCCAGTCTTAGCACAAGATAATCCATTTAATAATTGGGTAGCGGGAGAAGGTGCTGTTTATTTTAAAGATACTGCGGATTGCGATCGCCAGTTGACTGCCTTATTAGAGGACGAAGCAAAACTTGCAGCCATGAGCGATAGTAGTTTTGCTCGCTATCGAGCGGAATTTGCCGACGACAAGGATCTCAAAGCTCATGAAGGATTGTTTTTAAGCATACTCGAACCAGATAGGGATAAAGAAGCTTTAACTGCTAAAGATTTGAACCAGACAAAATCTTTAGTCTAGAAAAAATCGCGATCGCCAAAAAAATTAAGTATAAAATGATGTCCCACTCCTAGTTAATCGGTCTAATGAATTGGCAAGACTAACTAGGAACAATAAAAGGTAAATGAATAATCAAAAATGGTTCGAGCTAATTTATGCCTATCAACTGGGTTGGATTTTAAGAGTCTTGTCCTTGTTGTTGGGTAGAAAATTATCTGCCAAACTGGAGCTAAAAAATTTTACGCGCATTATTGAAATAGCAGCCGAAAAAGTTCGATTTAGTAATTCTTGTCGCCATCCCCAACAAAACAACTATCTAGGATTGCTAACCAAACCTAGAGTCCAGCCAGACAAACTCGATTCTGATATCTTACCCACAGATGAATATTTCAGTTTAAAAAGAAATAATGCTGAAGTTCTGATTTTAGGGGAACAAGAAGAATTAGAACGGCTGTGGTATTTTGATGAATACAAACACGCTCGATATATTTTTTACCGTCCGAGGAATTTTGCTGCTTTATTAGTCAGTTTGCCTGGGTTAATTAAAAATATAGTATTTCGTCGTTTGAAAGTGGCGGGAGTCTTAACTTTAAAAGATGATTTTGGCATTAAGCAGAGAGTTTTAGCCATAGAGGTCGCCAAAAGAGTTACCCCCAATGCTAGACGTTTTGTGTCTCCCGTCCTAGGAGTGACGGGCTTTTTTCAAACTCTCAACCAGGAACAGATAGATTACGCCATCCTGCGTTGGTTTGAAGACCTACCCCAAATTATGCCAGGGGAAGATATCGATATGTTGGTGGCGGATCGAGATATTGCGGCGATCGAAACTTTATTACAGCAGCAGCCAGGAATTATTCCCTGCGATATCTATACTGTATCGGGTTTGCCTGGGACGAGCTATAGAAATATGGCTTACTATCCTCCCCTGTTGGCAGAACAGATTTTGGCAGGGACAATTTTGCAGGGAGAAACTTTTGCCGTCCCCAAAGCGGAAATTCACTTTTATAGTCTGGCATATCATGCCATCTACCATAAGGGGACAAAATCGGGCATACCCTGGTGTTTGGAAGATTCAGAAGAATTATTAGGCAATCCAGAACATGAATACACAGCTGTATTAAGAAGACTGGCAGCATCTTTGCAAATAGAAGTAGATATCACCCTAGAAGCTTTAGATAGATTTCTAAACGCAATTAATTGGCGACCTTCAGAAGATACTCTCGCTCGTTTAGATAGCAGTCAACTTTGGTTGCGGGCGGAAAATAAATACAATAATCGCCCTAAACCCAATACCAATATTTCGGGTTTGGCAGTATTTTTCATTCGTCAAAAAGCTTTGGATTTGGGCTTGTCAGACGAGATTGTCAGACTGTTAGAAAATGAAGGTTTCAATATCATCAAACAGAAAATTCTGGGAGAGAAAAAAGCCTGGAGGGTCAAACATCAAATTCGCGGTGGAAATTGGGGTAAAGGTCCCTGGGCAGAATCGGGAGGCGACCCCGCAATGGTCTTAGTCGCCTTGGACTTAATGCCAGTTCCTCCTAGTGCCGAGCAACTAGTCAAACAGCCCCATCTCTCTAACGGTCGGATTGGAGTTAAAAACAAAATTAGAGATGTGGTGAATAGCTATCTCCCCCCAGAAAAACAATGTAATACCGTCCATTCCAGCGATAACGAACGAGAAGCTTGGAATTATCTCGAAATTACTTTTCCCAGAAAGTTAAATAAACTACAACGGCGTATCAATCGCTTGCGGGGGGATTTTGCAACTAACTATGCCGTTCGACAAATATTAACTAGATTTGGCAGACGCGCCAAGGTAGAAGTAATTCAATATGACAGACAACTGGGGGTTAAGAAGACTTTTAGACCTGGATGTGAAAAGTTTTTGCAGCGAGAATTATTTGTCAGTCAAACTTGGGGGGCAGAATGTCAGGCAATTCCTCAAATTTTGGATTACGGAGAAAATTATTTAGTTTTTCCCTACTATAACGATGTCTTAAACTTTAAAAATCGACAAAGCAAGCTTTTACCTCTGAGGGTTGCTCGAGAAGCACTCGCTACTTTAAAGTTTTTTTACGATCGCGGTTATGCTCTAATCGATTTTCAACCAGCTAATATTATTGTCGATCGCCATCGAGGTTTAAAAGTTATTGATTTTGAATTTCTCTATCAATATCGAGACCAACCAAAGTCTTTTGAGCAATGTTATGAGTTGGCAGGCATTCCCGATGACTTTCCAGGAGACAAGCCCAATTTTCAACTGGCAATGTCTTACGATACTCGCTGGAAGCCCTATGTCGGTTTAGATTTGACTAGTTTGTTAAACGATCCGATTTGGCTGCAACATCTCAAGCGATCGCTTTTTGCCTTAACTCGCCTACCTCTGCGGGCGATCGACAACAGACTCAAACTTATCAAGTTCGATCGCGATTCTAATATATCGACCGTAAAAAAACTCATCCTCAAACTTAAATAACTAGAGTTAGGAAAGCAAATTATGAGCCAAGATGTGTTTGCCATTATCGACAGAAGCAAGCAGAAACCGCTAAGACAGTTAGTTGAATCTATGCTCCAAGATAGTCTGGCTTTAGGCGATCGCCAGAGTCAGATTGCCCTCGAGCGACCAGAAATCTGTCTGGGGACGGTCAATAAAACTAATGCAGATCCCAGCCATT
The DNA here is from genome assembly GCF_058530065.1 of Waterburya sp. Lineage (NCBI taxonomy): Bacteria > Bacillati > Cyanobacteriota > Cyanophyceae > Pleurocapsales > Pleurocapsaceae > Waterburya > Waterburya sp. Next base: position 4,858 of record NZ_JBZNBU010000086.1, read on the forward strand.
GGCACTGTGGAGAACGGGAGATTATCTTACAAGGTCATATTTGTGGGGGACTTAAACCAGATCCTAGTTGGGAAAACGCCGATTTTTCCAGCTTAAGCAGTCGCGTTTATGATGGCGTATACAATCTGCTCTTCTGGTGCGATCGCTCTCAATCTCTCTTAGTCACCTCCGACTATCTCAGTACCAAAGCCCTTTACTATTGGCAGCACCAAGAACTAGTAGTTATTTCCAGCAATCTCAAAGCTTTCCGACTGTTACCCTTCGTCCCCCAACAACTCAACCCTCAAGTTTTAGCTAGTACTTTAGCTCTATCCCATCCCCTCAGCGACGATACCCTAATTGCAGGAGTAAAAACCATTCCCATCAATTGTGCTGGGTTGTTTCAAAAACAAGGAATCGATTTCATCTCCCGCCCAACTCCCAATCGGGCGATCGATACTCAGAGTACAGAGGCAGAATTACTCGCTCGCCTGGATGGTTTGCTGGAAAAATCCCTAGAAACTTGGTTAGCAGAGAGCGATCGTGCTTTAATTGCCCTTTCGGGAGGCTTAGATTCGAGAATCCTGTTAGGCTATCTCCTGCGATCGCCCAAAAAAATAACTGCTGCCACTTGGGGGGAATTGGGAAGCGACGATTTTAAATTGGCTGTGGAATTAGCCCGAGCTACCAATACAGAATATCTTACCCATATTTTATCAGGAGACACGGCGATCGCCGAAGCCGATTTAAAGTTTCCTGGCTGGCAAACAGAATCCTTTAGCGTCAATAACGTTCCTTTTTACTGGAAAGGCTGGCTTGACTTGCTACAAGCCCAAAACCTCCCCGTAGTTCATGGCTTTTTAGGCGGACCTTTGGGAGGCGGTCGCATCGCCAAATGGGGAGTTGACCCCAGTCGATTGGCAAAAGAAGTAGACCGCTCTACCCTAGACGAGCTAGCAACTTGGGGGATGACTGCCAGTTCCGATTTGTTTTTAGATTGCGCCACTCCAGAATTTAAAACCTATCTCACTGAAGGTATTGCTCGCAATTTAACTACTGCTTTTCAGGCGATCAAGGGCGATCGTGTTTATCAACGTCTAATGTGTCTCGATTTTTATTATCGTCAAAGACGTTATTTAGGTAATGCTATTTCTAAAATTATTAGTACCCGCTTGCCTGCAATATTGCCTTTTTATACCAAAGATAATCTGGATTTTGTCTTACAATTACCGCCAGAATTAATTTTAGGAAGAACTATCTTTAGAAAACTACTTTTAAAACAATTTTCTTCTTTAGCAGAAGTGCGAGAAGCAGATAAAGGTAAGCTGCCAGTATATACTAATATTTGGCGCAAAAACCTCGATCGCTTGCAAAAAAATCGCTATATGTGGTTGTTATTTCCTAAAACCAAACCGCGAAATTCAGCTTTAGTTTTTAGCTTATTATTAGAGAAAAATTTACCAATTTTGATTCAAACTATTAAAGATTCTGGTAACATTCTAAATAATTATCTAGATATAGAGAAAATAATAACAATCTTAGAATCAAAACCGATTGACCCGCGCGATCGATCGGAAGTGATGAGATTATTCAATATTTGCACTTTTATAAATCCCTATTCTAATCGCTTAGATTGAGATTTTATCTGCAAGAGGTTATTAGTTTAATTCCTCTTCAAAACCATTTCCAATAACTTTTTAAAAATATTAGGTTAATCACAATGATTCGCATTCTTATCGTAGACGATCAAAGAGTAATTCGAGAAAAACTTCGCTATATGGTGAAGCAAGCTGCGGATATGGAAGTAGTCGGAATTGCTACAGATGGTAGTTCTGCTCTAGAACAAGTAGAACTTTTAAGACCAGATGTGATTTTAATCGATATTGAAATGCCCAATCTGGACGGTATTGCTGCTACTAAAGTTATTAGTAGTAAGTTCCCCGAAACTAAAGTTTTGGTTCTCAGTAGTTTTGACTCCCAAGAATATGTTGGTAAATCTATGGCAGCGGGAGCAAAAGGCTATGTTTTAAAAAGTCTTTCCGCAGAAGAATTACACAATTCAATTAAGTTTATTCATCAGGGCTACTCCCAAATTCTCGGTCCTGGATTGACCAAAGAAATAGCGGTAGTTGGTTCTAAGACAGTCAATGGAGATTCTGTGACTTCTGGCTCTAACTCGGCTAACTCTAAAGTTGCGCTCGATAACTCGGCTAGCTATAACGGAATTGACGCGGTCGGCTATGACTCCCCAGAACAAGCGATCGTTACTAAAGACAGCAATGAACTGGAACGCCAATCCAAATCTAAATCCCAGTTTCATTGGAAGCGTTGGGCATCTGGTTGGGCGTTATTCAACATTGCGGTTTGGACTATAGCCTTATTTAATGTTAAATTCAAGCCTCCTACCTATGTCAGCGAGTGGTCTTTGGTGTTACCTGGAGAAGAAAAGGTAGATTTCAAAATTCCCAATGTTGGGGAAGCTCTCGCCCGCAATAATAGTGCCGTAGATGATATCGACCCTCGCAATAATATCTTATACTTAGCTACCAGCAATTCTGTATTGTTGCAAGCAGCAGATTCCATGGAAATGTCTTCCAGTGAATTTGGTAAGCCCGACATTCAATTAATCGATGGTTCGGCAATCATTTCCTTTAAAATATTGGGAGATAGCCCCGAACAGGCGAAAGAAAAAGCTCAAGCTTTGCATAGATCCATCCTGAAAACTATTAGATCTTTTAGAGTCGATAAAAACAAACAGCTAGGTGAATCTGCGGGAGAAACTTTGGCAGCAGACCAAGCTAGACTGGCAAGATTGCAAGATCAACTCAGTGAGTATACCTCCAATTCCGATTTAGTTTCGCCCGAACAAATTCGGGATCTAATCGGTCGTATTGAAAGCTTGCGCGACCAAAAAAGAAGCATCCGACGAGATTTAGATGGCTTCGACCGACAAATAGCTTCTCTTTCGGGAAACGTCGGTTTATCAGTGGAAGAAGCAGAGAATTTATTAGTCCTTCAAGGGGACTCGGTATTCCAGCAATACTGGCAACAATATAACCAAATTACTGGTAATTTGGCAGTATTGGAATCTCGCTTTACATCTAACGCCCCTCAAGTAATCGATGAAAGGCAGAAACAACAAGACATCGAACGAGCTTTGTTAGATCGCGGTGAGTCATTGATTGGTCAGCCAGTCGAGCGACAACTCTTAAAAACTCTGGGCTTAAGAGATAGCACGGGGCAACGAGATGTGGAGAGCATGGTGAGAAGTCTCGTCGCTGCTGCCAACAGTCAACAAATATTAGCCGAAAAAGATAGAGCTTTAGATGGACAAATCCAAGAACTAGACGCTCGCATTAAAAAACTCAATCAAGAAAAAATTCCGTTTGAAAATTTACAGCGAGAAATTCAATTTGCCGAAGCACTGCTAACTTCTAAATCGGCAAAACTAGACGTTGGTTCGGATTCCTCCCCTGCATTCCCCGACATTCAAATGCTTTCTTCTCCCAGTCTTCCCGATAAAAGAAACCCAAATGATGTTAGAACCCCTCTAGTTAGTGCTTTAGCTTTAACATTTCTTTCCACAACGGGCTTAATGTTATTTGCCTGGGATAAGAAAAATGCCTTCAAATTTTAACGTTCGATCTAATGGATAAATTTGTTTCGGTTATTATTCCCGTATTTAATAATTTAGCGGGATTAAATCAAACTCTGACAGCCCTAACTAAGCAAACTTATTCCCCTCAATGTTATGAGGTAATAGTTGTCGATAATGCTTCCACCGAGGACATACAGGGAATTGTTACTGAATTTCCTCATGTTAAATTTGCCCAAGAATCAATTCCTGGATCTTATAGGGCTCGCAATCGCGGAATTGATCTTGCTAAAGGTGAAATTCTGGCTTTCACTGATTCCGATTGTATTCCCGATCCCGATTGGTTGACTAATGGGGTCAAGTGGCTCACATCTACCGATCATTGTGGTTTAGTGGCGGGAAAAATTAACTTTTTTTATCAAAATCCCCAGCAACCATCCGCCGTAGAACTTTACGATAGTGCTACTTTTCTCAATCAGAAAAAATATATCCAAGAATATCAATATGGTGTAACTGCCAATCTATTTACTTGGAAAAAGACCTTTGCTAAAGTCGGTAATTTTAATTCAACTCTCAAGTCGGGGGGAGATAAAGAATGGGGCAAAAGAGTCGCAGAGGACGGATATACCTTGGTTTATGCTGAAGATGCTTGTGTTTCCCATCCCGCTAGGGCTTCTTGGCAAGAAATTGCCCAAAAAATTACTAGAACTAGAATTGGGGGCTATCAAGTCGAGCGCGACTCGACGGAAAATAAATTACTGTTTTACGGACGCAAACTTATTACTATTCTTTGGCGTTTGAAACCCCCAACTAAATCTGTCTTAGAAAAACTCAACCATCTCGATTTTCCCCTGACGGCAATCCAGAAAATCAAACTAATCGCGATCGCAACTGCCATTCACTATCAAGGTGCTTGGGTAGACTTGCAAACCTATGTTAAAAATCTCAAATATATATTCTAATTGATGCCAAAATTCCTCACTTCTTTTTTACCCAAAAAACTTCAAAATCGTCTTGTCAAAAGTTTTGCAGGGGTAATGGGTTTAAAAATCTCGGCTTCGGGCTTGGGTTTTATCTTAAATATTTTATTAGCCCGATTTTTAGGAGTAGGAGGTTTTGGCATCTATACCTATGCTTTAGCCTGGCAGGACTTATTAATTATTCCTTCTCTTTTAGGCTTAGACACCCTAATGGTTCGGGAAGTAGCGGTATATCGCACTAAATCTGAATGGGGTTTACTCAAAGGTATTCTGCGTTGGTCGAATTTAATAGTGCTATTTAGTTCTAGTTTGATTGCTATTATAGCGATCGCCATCATCTGGAATCTAGACTGGCAACAACAACCCTCAACAGTCTGGGCTTTCTCTCTTGCCATGTCTCTGCTGCCAATTTCTGCTCTGAGAAACTTGCGTCTGGCAGCTATGAAAGGTTTGAAATTAGTTTTCTTGGGACTTTTGCCCGAAATGATTTTTGTCCCCATTCTGGTCATGGGAATATCGGGAAGTTGGTACTACCTGCAAGATAATACTTTAACTCCTGAGATGGTTTTGGCTTCTAAATTAATGGCGACTATTCTCACCTTGGGGGTGGGAATTTATTTATTACAAAAATATCTACCTCCAGAAGTAAAACAAGCTCAATGCCAATATCAAACTAAAGTTTGGCTCAAAGGACTACTGCCGTTTATGCTCTTGGGGGGTATGTATGTGATTACTTCCCGCAGCGATACTTTAATGTTAGGTACTATTATCGGTGCGGAGGCATCGGGACTTTATAACCCTGTAATTCGCGGAGTGCAATTATTAGCTTTCGTTCTCACTGCGGTTAATAACGTTCTCAGTCCTAATGTAGCTGGCTTATATGCCGAAAATCAAATTGAGAAGATGCAGCAGGTAGTTACTCAAAGTTCTCGTATCATGTTGTTAGTGGCTTTACCCATGGCTGGGATGTTAATTTTTGGCGGAAATTGGTATTTAGCCCTATTTGGTCGAGAATTTATGGCAGCGCGATCAGCTTTAACTATTTTATGCCTAGGACAGTTATTTAGTATTGCTTCAGGTTCGGTAGGCATCATCTTAACCATGACAGGCAACGAAAAAACCAATCTCAGAGCCAGTACGATTAATGTAGTCTTGAATATCATTCTAAATTGGTTCTGGATTCCTCTGTGGGGAATTAGCGGTGCTGCTGCTGCTACTGCGGTTAGTACGGTTGCAGTGAATACTTTTAAAGTCTTTTCTGTCCGTCAAAAAGTAGGCATCGATCCCACTGCTTTGGGCAAGTTATAAGAAACCATCAGCCTAAAATTGCATATTTTTAATTGTCCGTCAGCATCGCTGATTTTCCCTAAAACATAAATAATGGAAATTAATTAGAACGACTATAACTATAATCAGCTTCCCTGAGATTTTCTATAACTAATTCAAGATGAATCCATCAGCAGACTAACGATATACTAGGCAATGACGAGTGCAAAAAATTGTATAAATTACTCGATCCATCCAGAATGCGATCGACTTAACCTAATACCGTATATATCAAATGAACTCAGGAATCGATTTACAAGGAAGCTTTATCCAAACTCTACAAGATTTTGGGCTTTCCGTTGGTTTAGCAAAAGCTATTTGGCTGCCTTTACCCATGTTGTTGATGATTGTCGGTGCAACTGTGGGAGTTTTAGTCGTTGTTTGGCTAGAGCGAAAAATCTCTGCTGCTGCCCAACAAAGGATTGGCCCCGAATATGCTGGCCCTTTGGGAGTTTTACAACCAGTTGCCGACGGTATTAAATTAGTTTTTAAAGAAGATGTTATCCCCGCCAAAGCCGATCCTTGGCTATTTACTATGGGACCTGTGTTGGTAGTTGTTCCCGTATTTTTGTCCTATCTCATCGTTCCTTTCGGACAAAACTTAGTCGTAACAGACCTTAATGTCGGTATTTTTATTTGGATTTCCCTATCCAGTATTGCTCCCATTGGTCTATTGATGGCTGGCTATGCTTCTAACAATAAATACTCTTTATTGGGTGGATTGAGGGCTGCGGCACAATCTATCAGTTATGAAATTCCTTTAGCACTATCCGTATTAGCCATTGTGATGATGTCCAATAGTCTTAGTACAATTGATATTGTCGAACAACAATCTGGCTATGGTATTTTGGGCTGGAATATTTGGCGACAACCAGTAGGATTTCTAATTTTTTGGATTGCAGCTTTAGCAGAATGCGAACGTCTGCCCTTCGATTTACCCGAAGCAGAAGAAGAATTAGTAGCAGGTTATCAAACAGAATATGCAGGCATGAAATTTGCCCTTTTCTATCTAGGCTCTTACGTTAACCTAGTACTATCCGCTCTAGTATTTGCGGTCTTATATCTGGGCGGTTGGGAATTCTTTATTCCTCTAGATCGTTTGGCAGGTTGGATTGGAGTTTCTGAGACGACTCCTTGGCTTCAGGTTGTGACTGCTTCTTTGGGCATTATCATGACTTTAATCAAAGCTTACTTCCTAGTATTCATTGCTGTCTTATTGCGTTGGACTGTACCCCGCGTCCGTATCGACCAACTACTAGATTTGGGTTGGAAGTTTTTGCTACCTGTTTCTTTGGCAAATCTTTTAATTACTGCTGCTTTAAAACTATCTTTCCCCATAGCCTTTGGCGGTTAACCAAATAAAACGTAAATTACAATAAAGCGAAATAAACATTATGTTTAAGATTCTCAAACAAGTACAGGACTATGCCAAGGAAAGTTGGCAAGCTGCAAAATATATCGGTCAAGGTTTATCCGTTACCTTCGATCATATGTCTCGCCGTCCCGTAACAGTTCAATATCCCTATGAAAAACTAGTTCCTTCCGAACGCTATCGCGGTAGAATTCACTACGAATTTGACAAGTGTATTGCTTGTGAAGTTTGCGTCCGCGTTTGCCCCATCAACCTACCCGTAGTAGATTGGGAATTCGACAAAAAAGCGAAAAAGAAAAAACTCAACCACTACAGTATTGACTTTGGAGTCTGTATTTTCTGCGGTAATTGCGTTGAATATTGTCCTACCAATTGCCTATCGATGACCGAAGAATACGAACTAGCTTCTTACGAGCGTCACGAACTCAACTACGATAGCGTAGCTTTAGGACGCTTGCCTTACAAGGTAACCCAAGATCCAATGGTTACTCCTGTTAAAGAGTTTGCTTACTTGCCTAAAGGGGAAACTGAAGGTCACGATCTAGCAAAAGGAGCGCAAAGGGCTGGCAAACGTCCAGAGGTAATTTTGGAAGAGATCGAAGCCAGCAAACCCAAGGAAGAAGCAAAAGCTGAAAGCTAAGAGCTAATGGCTAAGAGCTAAAAGCTAATGGCTACCTCGATCGAGGTCATTCAATACATTTATTTAAAGATAGAGGAGAACAAAGTGAATTTAGCTGAAGGAGTACAGATAGTTTCTTTTGGCATCTTGGCAGCAATGATGATTGGTACGGCTTTAGGAGTAGTCCTATTACCTAAAATCGTCCATTCTGCCTTTTTGTTAGCAGGAGTATTTGTTAGTATTTCTGGTTTATATATTTTGCTCAATGCAGACTTCGTAGCTGCTGCTCAAATTTTAGTTTATGTGGGTGCAGTGAATGTACTAATTCTATTTGCCATTATGTTGGTAAATAAGCAAGAGAATTATGTAGCTTTACCTGGGCGTACTATTCGCAAAATAGCTACTGCTGCAGTATGTGTTGGTCTTTTTGCCTTATTAGGCACCATGGTATTAGCTACTCCCTGGGCTTTGGATAGCACTTCTCCCGCAGTGATTGACAACACCGTAATTACTTTGGGCGAACATTTCTTTAGCGATTACCTATTACCTTTTGAGTTGGCTTCTGTTTTGCTATTGATGGCTATGGTAGGAGCAATTATTTTGGCTCGTCGCGATCTCATTCCCGAATCAATGGCAGACGAAAATACCGTAACTACTGGTTTGACACTCCCAGAGCGTCCCCGCGAGTTAGCTACATTAAGTGCAGAAGATCGGGATTAATAAATTATAGGAGTAATCAAAAAAAGTGCAATTAGAATATTTTTTGCTACTAGCAGCAGCTTTATTTTGTATTGGCATTTATGGCTTAATTACTAGTCGTAATGCAGTGCGAGTTTTAATGTCTATTGAATTAATGCTCAATGCGGTTAATTTAAACCTAGTGGGATTTTCTAACTATTTAGATCCCCAAAACATCAAAGGTCAGGTATTTACTGTCTTTGTAATCACGGTAGCAGCAGCAGAAGCAGCTGTCGGGTTGGCTATTGTCTTAGCAATTTATCGCAACCGCGACACTATCGATATGGAGCAGTTTAATTTGCTTAAATGGTGATCTGGGTAGCGTTCTAAGAAACCAAGAAAGCCGAGAAGGTTCTCGGCTTTTTTTAATGAAAACTAGCAGGTGTGAGGCTAGTCATTAAGATGATGTCCGATCTTATTTTGAACGATCGCGGTAATAATTGAATTAAGGTCAGTTTAACTCTAAGATTACTTCTTGTAGTTATATTGAATTATAGTTAGATAAAAAAGCTGGAATATCCTATAGTTTTTATATACGTATTACTAAAAATGTTTTTATGACTCTACCAGAGCCAAATACCCCCTTATACAATCATACTTTACCGACTCTTGAAAATTGGTTGCGATCGCAAGGATGCGATCGCGATCGTGAAAATATACACTGTTGGCATTTAGAACGTTCGTCTTGGAAGGCAGAAATTTGTCTGGAAATTGAAGAATTAACCGTACGTTATTTCGACACTAGTGATGCCAGTCAAAATAACCTGAGTCGTTCGTTCAAATATTCCTTGAGTCGCGAAGATGTAGAAGAAGCCGTATTTTCAGGCCCATAAGAACTATTGGTGGATGAAGATTATTGATGGAATTTTAGAGAAGTAAAATGATTGGAGAGACTCTCAATGGGCGTTATTTTATCTTAAATCTTTTGGGATCGGGTAAATACGGCAAAACCTACTTAGCAGAAGATCGTCAAACAGAAGGGAATCCTCAGTGCGTAATCAAGGAGTTTGAACCCCAAGCAAAAGATACGTTGAGTTTGCGTAAAGCTAAATATTTATTTGCCAGAGAAGTAAAAATCCTCAAAATTCTTGGTAAATCCAGTCGCATTCCCGATCTAGTCGGATATTTTCGCAATGGAGATAAATTCTACCTAGTTCATGAATTTATTGAAGGTACAGACCTGACTCAAGAACTAGGTTCAGATCGGCAATGGACGGCAGAAAAAGTAGTAGGATTATTAAGAGAAATTCTCGAAATTGTTGATGTAGCCCATCAGGAAAAAGTCATTCATCAAGATATCAAACCTTCTAATATTATCAGACGCAAATCCGATGGGGAATTAATGCTGATCGATTTCGGTTCGGTCAAAAAGCTCAACAATCAAATGGCAAATGCTGAAGATAAAACCAGCCTCACAGTCCCCATTGGTACGGAAGGTTATATGGCTCCCGAACAAAAAAGCATTAAGCCCAAACTTGCCAGCGATATTTATGGAGTAGGGATGATCGGCATCTATGCTTTGACGGGAGTAGAGCCTAAAAATATTCCTTTAGATCGAGATAGCGAAGCAGTAAAGTGGAGAGATTTACAAAAAGTAGACGAGCAATTAGCCAAAGTTTTAGATTCTATGGTCTGTCCTGATTTTCGCCAACGTTATTCATCGGCTAGCGAAGCTCTCAAAGTAATCAGAAGGTTAAAATTAGGTAAAAAAGCAAAATTATTCGGTGTCAGAAATATTTTGGGGGTTGGTATGTTGTTGTTGGGTATTTTAGGTGCTGGATATTATTGGCAGCTACAAAACTCTTTAGACAAAATGTCAGGATCTCAGAAAGCTAATGAAACTAATTTAGATGCAGCCCCGTTTCTTTATAGCAATTCTGAATATGGAATTGAAATGAAATATCCTGCTAGCTGGAAACTTAGAGAAGCTCAAGGAAAGGACGATATCATAGCTCAATTTATCCCCGAACAAAGTCAATCTTATTTAATTCCTCCAGAAGTGAAAATTGAGGTGAAACCTCAAACCAATAATTCTCTAGAAAAATATACCACTAACACTATTTATCAAATAACCAAGCTGCCAAAAGCAAAAATCATTGACTCTCGTCCGATTAAATTGAATGGAGGAGAAGCCCATGAAGTTAATTACACTATAATTAATCCTGAGAACAATATCGAATTGCAATATCTACAAATTTGGGCGTTCCGTAACGATTTAGTCTATACCATTACCTATAAAACAGAATCATCTCAGTACGAAAGTTTTTTAGCAACTGTCAGACAAGAAATGTTGAAGTCTTTGAAAATAATTCAAAATCAGTCTAAAGTTGACGGATCTTCAGTTGATAAATTTACAGTTGACAAATCTTCTTCTGCTTCGATAGTGGCTGGATCGATCAAAGTAATATCATAAGGATCGTCGGGAGGAATAGTAGGAAAAATATCGTATTCTCGATATTCATAGGTTGCTTCTACTTGAGGCCCAAAAATCACTTTATCTCCTTCTTTGAGATCGTGAAATCTCACCTTTTTGCCATTAATCAATAATCCATTAACGCTAGTTTTCCCCTCGGTATTACCATCAATAATTCGATAGTAGCTGCGATCTTCTTCTTGTCTTTTGATCAAAGTTGCATGATGGCGGGAGACAAATTGAGATTGCAGCACAATATGACATTGCGCCCCCCTACCCAAAGAATAGGTTTCATTTTTAAGTACAATTTCTCGATATCCTTTGCCATCTGTAACAATTAAAATATGTTCTTCACGATGTTTTACAGGTTTTGAATTCATAAGCCAAGCCAAATATAATTAATTTCTGACAAAACAATCGATAAAAATAAGTTTAAAGCTTATTAGACCTCTAGATTCTATTTTGGCAGACAGAGTAAAGCTTTTTCATTGTAACGAGCTTAAAATTTTACTCCTTTTAAACTTTTACAAGATTTTGAAACACATTAAGTAACAAAAACAGGCTTTTATATGAATCAAGATATTGGAGTAGTGGGGTAAGATTCAGCTTCTACTTATCAACCAATCGGCTGTAACTCTGGACTGTATTACTTAATAACATAGCAACTGTCATTGGACCAATACCTCCTGGGACGGGAGTAATATAACTAGCTATCTTGGCTACTTCTTCAAAGGCAACATCCCCAACCAATTTAGACTTACCATTTTCTCCTTCAACCCGATTAATACCTACATCCACAACTATTGCCCCAGGTTTGACCATATCGCTGGTAATCATTTCTGGTCTGCCAACTGCTGCTACTAGAATATCGGCTTCGCGACATACCGCCCCTAAATCTACGGTGCGAGAATGAGCCATAGTTACGGTTGCATTTGCTTCTAGCAGCATTAAGGCTACTGGTTTGCCGACTAAAATACTTCTGCCAATGACCGTTGCTTGTTTACCTGATAGGGGAATATTGTATTCTTGCAACAGTCTCATTACCCCTGCTGGGGTACAACTACGCAAGCCAAATTCCGATCGCACTAATTTGCCTAAATTTACTTGATGCAAACCATCAGCATCTTTATCTGGGTTGATGCAGTGCAATAGAGCAATAGAATCTAAATGTTGAGGTAAAGGAAGTTGAACTAAAATACCATCTACTCGGTCGTCTTGATTTAACTCGGCAATAAATTGCTCTAATTCTTCTTGAGTGGCATTAGCAGGAAAATGTTTGCCCAAAGATGCAATTCCCACTTTTTTACAAGCTTTTTCTTTATTGCGAACATAAACTGCACTAGCAGGATTGTCTCCCACCATGATAACCGCCAAACCAGGAGGACGACCTATTTTGGGTTCTAGCAAAGCTACTTTTTCTTTTAACTCTAACTGAATTTTTTGCGCTAGAGCTTTACCATCAAGTATGTGAGGTGTAGAAGTAGACATAGGTAATTTAGGAAATTAAAAAGTTAAGCTGGAATCGATCGCTGGTCAAAAAATCCTCGATGTTAGATGTTAATTATCTCTCTAAAATTTAAACCAGTTTTAAACAAGCTTAAGTATATTAGCCTGTGGGGAATATTATGGGGTATTTTAGTTGCTTGCCAACCATCACAAATTTCAATCGAACAGATTTCCGCTAAAAAAGTCGGAAAGACCGTCTATGTTACAGGTAAAGTAATACATTTAGCTCCTTTTGTCGATAATTCTGCCTATCAACTAGAAGATACCACGGGTCGAATTTGGGTGGTTACTAGTAATCAAGCTCCACAACTAGGGGAGAAAATTAAGATTAAAGGCAAAATTGAATATCAAAGTTTACCTTTTGCCGAACGGGATTTAGGAGATTTTTATTTAATTGAATTAGACGAGCGTTTTCCCATTGTCGGTCGGCAAGAGGAAGATAATGAACTAGCCCCATCAATAAAAAAATAGCCAATTCATTAGTTAAAATCAATCAAGATTAGTTAATAATAATTACATCTCATGAAAAATAGCAGGGCAATTTCCCAGCCAATTTCAGTTGCAGTGGCAATCATATATCAAGAAGGGAAATATCTCATGCAATTGCGAGATGATATTCCTGGCATTCTTTATCCTGGAGTTTGGGGCTTTTTTGGCGGTCATTTAGAACCTGGGGAAGAACCAGAAGCAGGTTTAAAACGAGAATTAAGAGAAGAAATTAATTACTCCGTCGAAAAGTTAGATAAATTTCGCTGTTACACCCAAGAGGGAGTTATTCGTCATCTGTATTCTTGTCCTTTACTCGTCCCTGTAGAACAACTAGAACTCAATGAGGGATGGGATCTCGGGTTATTATCTCCCGAAGAAATAGAGCGGGGTTATGGCTATTCAACTAAAGCCCGACAAGAAAGAGCGCTCGGCAAGATTCATCGCCAAATAATGCTTGATTTTATCGCCCATCAAGGCAATTATATTGATTAGCAAGTTAATATTGACCCCAGTTAGCAACTGCAAAATGCTATACATATATATAAGACAGACTTCCGTAATATGTATTTATATTTCGATCGCTTTTTGATTCGGAGCGATAAATAACGCAGATTAACAGTGGATTTAAACTAATTATTACTAATTATTAACAGGATTTTTGGACGATAGCTCTGTAAGTTTAAAAAAACACCCAGTCTCCCTTACGGAAAACATTGGTAATCTTCAATCCTAATATTTCTCAAATCCAATTCAATTCAAGAACTGTTAATAGTTTTTGAAGAAATTAACACCAATAGTTATTATAAAATTAACTAGATTATGAACTATTCTTCTAAGAGTTTTGCTTTGATTTCCCCAAAAATAAAATTTCCCAACAGCACGAGAATGGTAAAGTTATTTACTGTTTTGGCAACCACCTCTCTATTTGTCTCTCAAGGTAACTATCCCGCAGTAGCAGCCTTAGAAGATAGCCCCAAAAATGTGGTGGATGAAGTTTGGCAAATTGTCAATAACGAGTTTGTCGATCGCAAGTTCAATCATACAGATTGGAAAATCCAAAGACGAGAACTATTGCGTCGCAACTATACCGACCAAAAAGCTGCCTACAGAGCAATTCGCCAATCTCTTCAGGGTTTGGGAGATCCCTACACTCGCTTTCTCGATCCTAAAGAATATCAAGAGTTGACCAGCCAAACATCGGGAGAACTATCTGGTATTGGCATTCGTTTGGGCATTGACCAAAAAACTAGCAAACTTACGGTAGTCGAACCCATTCCTAATTCTCCTGCTAGTGAAGCAGGATTGCAAGCAGGCGATCGCATTGTGAGCATTAATGGCAAACCCACAGAATTAATGACCCTCGAACAAGCTTCCGATGAGATTAAAGGGGAAATCGGTACGGAAGTAGAACTAAAAATCGCTCGCGACGGACAACCAGCCTTTGAAGTGGCGATCGCTAGAGCGCAAATCGAACTTCCTTCCGTTAGCTACAGCCTCAAAGAAGAACAAAATTCCAAAGTAGGTTATATCAAGCTCGATGAATTTAGTTCCCACGCCGCAGAACAAATGCAAAAGGCGATCGAAGACTTGAGCAAAAAACAAGCTTCTGGCTTTGTATTAGACCTGCGGGGTAATCCTGGTGGGTTGCTCTTTTCTAGCGTCGAAATAGCCCGCATGTGGATGGAAAAAGGGGCAATTGTTTCGACAATCGATCGCAAAGGCGGTAATGAGAAATTTTCAGCCAACGGCAAAGCTCTGACCGATCTACCTCTAGTAGTTTTAGTCGATGGCTATTCTGCCAGTGCTAGCGAAATTTTAGCGGGAGCTTTAAAAGAAAATCAACGGGCTACAGTAGTAGGCAGTCGTACCTATGGCAAGGGAACAGTGCAATCCGTCCATGCCCTGTCCGATGGTTCGGGTTTGGCAGTGACAATTGCTCGTTACTACCCTCCTAGCGGGATAGACATTAATCAAAAAGGTATTGCCCCCAATATTAAGGTCGATCTCAGTCGCGAAGAACAAACCAATTTAACTATCAATCCCAATTTAATTGGGACGAAAGCAGATCGACAATATTCTCGCGCAATCTCTATCTTAAAAGCAGCAGCAATTGGCAATGATAGAAATAATCCGCCAAAATCTCTGACCAATAGTCAAGCTATTCCCGATCTACCAGATCTAAATTAATCCCTCATTAAGTATTAAAATAATTGGGTAAATGTGAGTTCTACCTGTTTTTTGGGCAATTTACTTATATACGTTTGATTTTTACTTCTTTCTTCTAAAGAGTTTCGATCGAGCGTTAATAAGTACACGATTAGTTTCGACCGATTGAGGTTTTATGACAGCAACAAATGCAGCATCTGCGGTAAATTCTTCTAGTGCAACCAAATCTATTGAAGAAATATCGATTGTCATTGCGGCTAAAGATTTGACTCCCACAATGATGAGCCAAGATTTTCTCAAATTTAGCGGTATTATTCCTCAAACATGGGAATTGTCACAACAACCAGTGTTAACGCCTAATTTTGCCCAGCTTAATTTTAAAAATGGGATCAATATTAACGCTCAACCTCGAACTATTACCATTAGCGAATCTCTAGGCGAGCAAAAAATAGAGGAGTTAAATATTGCTTCTGTCGCCAGTAACTATATCGAAAAACTACCCCACGCCGAATATATTGGGTTTAGTTGTAGCCCTAAAGTATTAATTCCTTTTCCCACCGCCCCAGAGTCCGTGCGTAACTACATTACAGGTACTTTACTTGGTTCTGGTTCTTGGAAAAAAATTGGTAAAGCCCCCGTTCAAGCGGGAATCAATTTAATGTACTTGCTAGATCGATGTCAGCTGACGATGAATATTTCTGAAGCTAGATTGCAGCAAGCTCAACAACAGCCAATTATGGCAATTTTATTTGCGGGCAATTTTAATTACAACATTAAGCCTCAAGAAAACTCTCTTACCCCAGATACTTTGACCCAAATTAGAAGTTTTTTGGGTAATTGGCAAACTGACTTAGAAGAATTTAGAACTATTGTCAATCAAAAGTTTTTAGACTCCAATTCCGATATCTCGAACAATTCAATGGGAGAAACTAGTCTATTTCCCAGCCAAACTCTCTAGCTTTTTTTTGGTAAACCATTACAATGGAAAGGTTGTTCTTTTAAATTAATTAATTATGGCAGTACCAAAGAAGAAAACTTCTAAATCAAAACGTAATAGTCGCAAAGCAGTTTGGAAACGCAAAGCAGCAGTAGAAGCTCAAAAAGCACTATCTTTGGGCAAATCTGTCTTGTCTGGACGTTCTAATAGCTTTGTCTACCCCCAAGATGATGAAGACGATAACGAAGAGTAGATTGACTATTGCTATTTTTGTTATCTGAAATAGATCTAAAATTAACGGTGTGTCTCCTTTGGATGTCGCACCTTTGTTATTTTTAAAATCGTTTTTAGGCTTCATCTTATGCCAGGCAAATATTTTAGTAAACCCGAAGCAAACCAGAGCGAGCGCGTTCCTCCTGGTCAATATTTGGCCAAAGGTTTTCCCGTTCTCTCCTATGGAGAAACACCTCAGATCGGTACTGATGATTGGTTATTTAAAGTCTGGGGTTTGGTCGAGGAAAAACGCTTTAGTTGGTCGGATTTCATGGCTTTACCCCAACAAGACTTTACCGCCGATTTTCATTGCGTGACTCGCTGGTCAAAACTAGATGTGAAGTGGACGGGAATTAGGGTGACAGATTTTTTGGCTGCGATCGAAGTCGCTCCCCAAGCAACACATATTTTGCAACATTGTTATGGTGACTACACCACCAACCTAACTTTAGAAGATTTTGCCCGACCCGAAAACTTTTTTGCCCATACTTTAGATGGCAAACCATTGCCCCCAGACCATGGAGGACCAATGCGATTGGTTGTTCCCCATCTTTATGCTTGGAAGAGTGGCAAATGGATTAGGGGGATTGAATTTTTAGACCATAATCAAGAGGGATTTTGGGAACGTAATGGCTATCACAATCGAGGCGAACCTTGGGCTGAAGAGCGTTATGCAGGAAGGTGATTGAATAAGTAAATTTTAAGTAAATTTACTTAGGCACTATACAGAGAAATTTGTTTCTAGTAGAATTAAGAAAATCTTAATTGTTAACCAGTAAAAACTCATTTAGCTAGACTACTTTAGAGATATCTTCTAGTTTAAATATGGCGGATTGAGTAATGAATAGTTTAATCAAATTTCTCACCTATTTCTTAAGCTAATCTAGAAACTTCCCCGCAACCAAGCAATTTTAATGTATATGTAATATTACTGATAATCAAAGTATCTATTTATGCTTTCTTTAGACACATCTCAAGCAAACGCCGAAACCAAGCTAGGGCAAAAGAATCGAATTCTTCTAATTGAAGATGAAGACTTAATTAGAGAAATGGTAGTTGTAGCTTTAGAAGAAGAAGGCTATGAGGTTCATACAGCCAATAATGGTCGAGCCGCTTTGAATTTATTGCAAAATCCCGATCGCGATCGCGTCAAATTTACTCCAGATTTGATTATTCTGGACTTAATGTTGCCCGAAGTTAATGGTTTGGATATCTGCCGTTTATTGCGCTATCAAGGGGACATTACGCCCATTTTGGTAGTGAGTGCTAAAAGCAGCGAAACCGACCGCGTATTGGGTTTAGAAGTTGGTGCGGATGACTATTTAACCAAGCCCTTTAGCATGAGAGAGTTAGTGGCTCGTTGTCGGGCTTTGATCCGTCGTCAAGGATATACCAACTCTACTCCTAGTTCGGTGCAGAAATATCGCGATATCAGTCTTTTTTCCCAAGAATGTCGCGTTGTGGTACGCAATCTGGAAGTTAATTTGTCTCCCAAGGAATTTCGCCTGCTAGAGTTGTTTATGAGCTATCCTCGTCGAGTTTGGTCGCGGGAACAACTGATCGAGCAAGTCTGGGGACCCGATTTTTTAGGAGATACGAAAACAGTAGACGTTCACATTCGTTGGTTAAGAGAAAAACTAGAACAAGAACCATCTCAGCCAGAATACATTATCACTGTTAGGGGTTTTGGCTATCGTTTTGGCTAAGAAATGCTTATTTCTTTGAAGATTAGTGCGATCGTCAAAATTGTTTTAGCTAAATCGATTTTGGGCTTCGAGGAAATTTAGATTAAACAATTAATTTGTCATCAAATGTTGATTTAAATCTCCTCAGCCAAAGATGGATAATTAGGAATTATTGATTTTTGGTCAATCTCTACAAATTTCTCTAACTCTTAATTGATAGCTCAGAAAAAATTAATTAAAGTTAGCTCAGTATTAGGATTAATTATTAACCTATGACAGCTATCGATTTTTTCTTGGGACTCAGTATTGGTATAGGAGTTTATATCGGTCAACAATATCGCTTTAAAAAACAACTCAAAAATACTTTAAAATCTTATGGTACTGGGGAAGATGAAGAAATATCATTACCCCTACATTCTTTAATTCGCCGAGAGTTAATCGATTTAGATCGTCGTCGTAGAAAATTAGAAAAAGATAAACAAGCTTGGCAAGAATTAATCGAACAAGCACCCATAGGTTACTTACAAGTCGATGGGGAAAATCAACTTATAGGATGCAATCAAGCAGCCAAAGATCTCTTGAAAATTGATTCGAGGAGAGCGCAACGAGTACGCTTATTACTAGAATTAGTCCGTTCCTACGATCTCGATAGCCTAATTGAAGAAACTCGCAGATCTCTCCGTCCTCAACAAAAAGAATGGATTTTTTATTTTACTCGCTATGCTTCCCCTGAAGATAAAGAATTTGAAGCTAATATCTATCGTTCTTCCCGTCGGACTGTAGAATCGATCGCCCTCAAAGGTTATGGATTTCCCCTAACTAATCGGCAGGTAGGAGTTTTTATTGAAAACCGCCAGCCCTTAGTCGAACTATCTCAATCTCGCGATCGCACTTTTTCCGACCTAACTCACGAACTACGAACTCCTCTAACTTCTATTTCTTTGGTAGCCGAAAATTTACAACAGCGTTTGCAAAATCCCGAACGACGTTGGGTAACTCAAATGCTCCAAGAAACCAATCGCTTGATCGAATTAGTTCAAGAATGGTTAGATTTGACACAGTTAGAAGCTGCTCCAGAGCGTACCCTAAAGTATGAAGAGATCGATCTCTACGATTTAATCGAGTCGGTGTGGTTGACTCTCGAACCCATTGCCCATCGTAAAAAAGTTACTTTGTCTTATTCTGGCGATCGTACCATAAGTCTTTCGGGCGATCGCTCTCGCTTAACTCAAGTCTTTCTGAATTTATTGGACAATGCCATTAAACACAATCCCGACGGAAAAGAAATATTTGTCGAAGTATCTTCTCTAAAAGCAGATTCTGCATCTACTCCCGATCAAGTTCAAATCGATATTATCGATTCTGGAACGGGTTTTAAAGCAGTAGATTTGCCTTATGTTTTTGAACGGCTCTATCGAGGTGATAAATCTCGAATGCGAGAACAAGATAACATTTCTTCTTCTATAGATGGCAGTGGCTTAGGGTTAGCAATTGTGGAACAAATAGTTCGCGCTCATGAAGGAAAAATTGCTGCCAGAAATCATCCAGACATAGGAGGGGCTTGGGTATCAATAATTTTACCGCTCCACAAACAAACAGCAAAATAGCATTTTTGTGACATTGGCTACATTATTCTCAGCAAAATTGGAAATTTTTTGTTATCAATATAGAACATATTTCAAATATTATTTAATTAATCTCCTATAATAATCAGTGACCTTATCTCCTAAAGCCAGACGTTCTGAAAGCAATCAACTAGAGCGATCGCTGCGCAGAGTTCAACAAGAAGTTCTACGAATGGGAACTTTAGTCGAGCAATCATTTCGTTTGAGCCACCAAGCCTTGTTCGACAGGGATATTGATGCAGTACAAAAAATTGGTGCTATTGAAAAAAATATTGATATATATTATCGGCAGATCGAATCAGATTGCGCTACTTTGATGACTTT
>NZ_JBZNBU010000087.1:0-13666 GCF_058530065.1 Waterburya sp.
AGAAACTCCTGCTGACTTTGCTACTTTGTCCATGCTAGTGGCAGCATAGCCATGTTTGAGAAACTCTTTCATTGCTCCTTCTAAAATAGCTACGCTTTTGGCTTCTGATTTAGTTCGTTCGGAAATCTTGGGGTCAGTTTTAGTCATAGTTTTATTTTCTATTGGGACAAGAAATATTGCAAAACTAGTCAGTTTAGTTTAGCATAGTAACAACTGAACTAAACAGTTTAGTTGAATAACAAAACATTTTAGTAGCTATGGAATACACAGCAGATAACAAAACAAAATCTAGCAAGCCTTTGGTAAAAAGAATTCCTGCCCTAACTATTGGTTTAGTTCTGTTGGTGGGTGGCGTAGCAGTTTATCGCATAACGCAAACAAAGACATCTAAATCGGAAATCCCAGTACAGACGATGCCCGAAATCAGAACCGTAACCGCATTAGGCAGACTCGAACCCAGTGGCGAAATCGTTACTGTCTCCGTTTCTTCCGCAGCCGAGGGCAACCGTATTGACGAGCTTTTAGTCGATGAGGGAGATGAAATAACCAAAGGTCAAACCATTGCGATATTAGACAGTCGCGATCGCTTGGAGGCAGCATTAAATCAAGCCCAAGAAGAAGTTAGAGTAGCCCAAGCCAACTTGGATTTAGTCAAAGCGGGGGCAAAAACAGGAGAAATCAGAGCGCAAGAAGCTGCGATCGCTCGGATCGAAGCCGAACGAGATAATGACATTATTGCCCAAAATGCCACAATTTCTAGAATCAAAGCAGAAGTAAATAACGCCCAAGTAGAATATCAGCGTTACGAACAGCTATACAATGATGGGGCAATCTCGGCATCAGAAAGAGACAGTAGATACCTAACCTTAGCTACCGCCAGAGAACAACTAGCGGTCGCCCAAGCCAATCTCAACAGAATTAAAACCGCCCAAGAAAAACAAATCGCTGAAGCCCAAGCCACATTAGATCGCATTGCTGAAGTTCGTCCTGTGGATGTAGCAGTAGCGGTCGCTCAAGTAAGACAAGCACAAGCAGCCGTTAAAACCGCCCAAGCAGAACTCGAAAGGGCATACATAAAATCCCCCCAAGCGGGAACAGTTATTAAAACTCTGGTTCGCCCAGGGGAAATCGTCTCAAGCGACGAAGGTATTGCCCGAATCGGTCAGATCGGCGAGATGTATGCCGTCGCGGAAGTCTATCAAAGCGATATCAGCAAAGTCAAGATTGGACAACCAGTGACAGTTACCAGTAGTGCCATAGACGAAAAGCTGCAAGGAACAGTGGCAAAAATTGGTTTAGAAATAGAACGTCAAAACGTAGTCAACACCGATCCCACCAGCAACATCGATGCCAGAGTTGTGGAAGTGAAAATCAAACTAGATGAAGCATCCAGCCAAAGAGTATCGGGGCTGACTAATTTACAGGTAAAAGCCAGGATTGAAATCTAAGTAATAAGTAATAAGTAATAAGTAATAAGTAATAAGTAATAAGTAATAAGTAATGAGTAATGAGTAATGAGTAATGAGTAATTATTTGTTCAGCGACAACCATGCGCCACCACTAAAAATCAACAATCAACAAACGAACCAACAAATTAAAAACAACACACCAAATAATCAACAACGAGCGCAAAATAATGTTCAAATCATTCAAAAACCGCACCCCTTTGGGATGGTTACAACTCAAACATGACAGGATGAAAATGCTGACCGCATTAGCGGGAATCGCCTTTGCAGACATCTTGATGTTTATGCAGTTGGGATTTAAAGATGCTTTGTTTAAGACCAATACCCAATATCCCAGACTAATTAATGGAGATATTGTTTTACTGAGTACCCAAGCAACCAACTTTAACGAACTATCGACTTTTCCCCGCCGACGGCTTTTTCAGTCGATGGATGTGCCAGGGGTAGAATCGGCAGAATCTGTCTACATTGGCTCTCTCAGGTGGCGCAATCCCCAAACTAGGGAAAAAACTTCCATGATGGTAATGGGTTTCGATCCAGAACAACCAGCCTTCAACCTCCCTGAAGTTAATCGTCAGCTAGATAAAGTCAAAATTCCCGATACTGTCTTATTTGATCGCGCCTCTAGAGGAAAATACGACGAAATGATTGCACAGATAGAAGCAGGTAAACCTGTAACTACAGAAAGCGATCGCACTACCATAACTATAGATGGTTTATTTGAAGTAGGGGCTTCCTTTGCTGACGATGGGGCATTGATAACTAGCGATTATAACTTTTTACGTCTGTTCCCCAGAAGAGAACAGGGAACTGTTAGCCTGGGGATTATTAACCTCGAACCAGGACAAGATCCCGTAGCAGTCAGACAAGCTTTAAATAATTATCTGCCCGAAGATGTGGAAGCATATACCCATGAGGAATATGTTGAAAAAGAATTAGCTTATATTCAAAACCGTTCGCCGATTGGTTTTGTGTTCACTTTAGGTACGACGATGGGCTTTATTGTCGGGATTGTGATTGTTTATCAGGTTCTTTCTACTGACGTAAACGACCACATGGCAGAATACGCCACGTTTAAAGCGATGGGCTATAAAAACTCTTACTTACTATTTGTGGTGTTTGAAGAGGCTCTAATTCTATCTCTGGCGGGCTTTATTCCCAGTACATTTTTGGCAATGGGACTGTATCAACTCACCGCAGCAGCAACCGCTTTACCGATTGTATTACCCGTATCTAGAGCGATTACAGTTCTTATTCTGACGATCGTGATGTGTGGTGTTTCAGGGGCGATCGCAACTCGTAAACTGCAATCAGCCGATCCTGCCGATATTTTTTAACATCGAACATTTATCATTAGACACTTATCACAATTCTATTACAAAGGCTTGTCTAAGCACGCTTTAAGAATAAAACAAAAAAGGAAAATAAAATAACCATATTTTTAAACATTTAGTAATTTTATTGAACTTCAATGTCATATCAATAATCACAAATATTAGTTCGTTCATCATTAATTTTTTAAAAGACATGAATAATCAACCAGTAATTGACATTCACAACCTCGACCATTCTTTTGGTAAGGATGAACTCCGCAAACAAGTATTATTTGACATTAATCTAGAAATAGATCGGGGTGAAATAGTCTTAATGACAGGACCTTCGGGTTCGGGGAAAACTACCTTATTAACCCTGGTTAGTGGATTGCGATCGCCCCAGTCGGGAAGTTGCAAAATCCTCGGCAAAGAACTATGTGGGGCAAGTTCAGCAGAATTGGTTCAAGCCAGACGCAACAACGGTTATATCTTCCAGGCACATAACCTACACCATAGTCTGACTGCTGCCCAAAACGTGCAGATGGGTTTGGAAGTTCACGGTAAATATTCCCAGAAAGAAATGCGCGATCGCGCTGTTGCCATGTTAGAGGAAGTGGGTTTGACAGATCGGGTGGATTACTATCCCGATAAATTATCTGGAGGACAAAAACAACGGGTAGCGATCGCTCGTGCCTTGGTTTCTCATCCTGCGATCGTTCTAGCCGATGAACCAACGGCAGCCTTAGACAGTAAATCGGGAAGAGATGTGGTCAATATCATGCAAAAGTTAGCCAGAGAACAAGGAAGTACGATTTTACTTGTAACTCATGACGATCGCATCCTTGATATTGCCGATCGCATTGTCCATCTGGAAGACGGCAGACTGATCAACAATTCAGTGAAAGAAACGGCGATCGCTAATTCAGCAATGAACAATGAACAATGAACAATGAACAATGAACAATTATCTACTATCTTAGTGTCTCTCAAGAAGACTCGTTTGAGTAAAAATAAACAGCAAGGATTGCCGTCTTTAAATTACAAACGGCGCGATCGCATATTCATTCCACTGATGTTGATGCCATTCTGCCACATAGGGATGAACCGTAAATATAGGTCGATCCCCAATTTCTACGTCAATGCGCAAGAAAGAATAAGGACGTTTTTTATTGCTTCCACTACCATTACGTCCGACATATAGTTGAGATTGACCGATCGGGTTAGAGTTTAAATCGGCATTCTGAAATAGTACAGTACCTTCCCTACGCTGACGGCGCAAACTATGACCGCTACCACCGCAAACAATCCAATTAATATGAGAGTCTGCATGACCAGTATCTTTAGTGTAGAGGTGTTCCAAACAATGAGCGTGTCCCGATAAAACTAAATCTACAATCGATCGTCCTGCTGGCAAACTATCCATTTCTCTCATGGCATCGTCAAACACCTGTCGCAAGCGATCGCGCACTGCTAGAGTTTGTCCCTGATTCCATTTAGTGGTTTCCGTAACATAGGGGGGATGGTGGAAAAACAGTACTCTACCTTTAATATTTTTATCTTGCCAAGAAGCAACTAAATTATCTTTAAGCCAGGCTAATTGTTCCCAATCGGTAATTTGGTTTTGCTGGTTTAATTGTTTGGCAATATCCTGCTGACTTTCGGCAATATGTTCTAGTTTGGCGTAATAATCGTCGATTTGTTCCGCATCTTCAGAATTATGGGGATTTAATCGATCGATCGCCGTTTGTATTTCTCTTTCTCGCTCGATTAATTCTTGTTGGCGGTGTAATAGTTTTTTTCTGAGTTGTTTTCCTGCTTCGGTGTCGGGAATAGCTAGAGGTTGATTGAAAGTATTGGAATCGAGAGCAAAAAAGTCTATACCGCCATAAGAAAAAGTATAGTAACGATTGGGCAAACGAGTAAATTTTCCTGGTTGATAATCAAGACAGCGATTGCCTCGATATTCGGCTGTGTAATGTCGAGCTAAATGTTGTTCTAACTTTACCCGATCTTGAGCAACGAGATAGTCCAGAAACGCTCTAGCGTAAGCATCTCCACAATCCGATCCGTGCCAACCTATATCTAAATCAATTCTGCCTCGCAGCAAACGCCGAGGTAACCAAGTAGCCTGTGCCAAAATACCAGTCAACAAGGGTAAATTATAATAATCGTGATTGCCAGGAACGAGGAAAAAGGGTAACTTAAAAGTTAATTTATCGTATGCTAGGTGTTGCGGTTTTTCTCCACCCAGCAAAAATTCTTGATAAGGCTTGATAAAATTCTGTTGATAATATTCCTTCGATCCCACTTGGTAAACCACGTCTCCCGTATGGAGAATAAAATGGCAATCTTGCCGATGGGACAACATCATCTCAGCGATTTTCCTTTGGGGGTGATGTTTGAGGTGCGATCCGCAACCACTATCCCCAATCGCTAAAAAAGAAAAACTAGCATCACTGTTTTCTTGACAGTCTATTACTAATTTAGTTTGATCGATATTTCTGGTTTTTAATAAAGAATTTTGCCAGCAAACTCTTCGTTTCATCTGGTTTACTTTATCTAAAATATCGGGATCGGAAATGAATTGCATTACTTTAGTTTTGTTCAATATCTAAACTAATTTTCCTTATCCTGGGGAGAAATCAGAACTTTCATCGGAATTACCTCTACCCTAAGATCGATAGGAATGTCGATTTCTCTAGTCAATAATTGTCTTACTCCATCAATATCTGCTTGAGAAATAGAATCTAAAGGTGCAGCTACTTTTATATCGATTTTAAGCAACCTATGGCGAGGAATTACAACAATTGACTCAATATCGGCATTATCAAATACATCTGTTTGTTTCACAATTAAATCTGCAATTTGAGAACTAACATTCTTTTTAATAATTAATTCCCGCATTGACAAAGTTAAAGGCAAACCCAAAGCAAACATAACTATGGTAGACATTGCTAGTCCTTTCTTCGCCTTGTCTAAATTGCCATAAGACTGACATAAAAATACTAAAGTACCAAAAAAGATAATACAAATTAAGTTGGTACAAAATAACAAAAATGCACCAGATGCGATCGCTCGCTCTCCTAACCCCAAACCAATTCCAATTACACTGAGGGGAGGAACTAAAGCTACAGCGATTGCTACCCCTGGAATCGCGTCGGCAATACTGCGACGGGTTTGAGTAAATGCCCCTGCTAATCCTGCTGCCATCGCAATACCAAAATCAAGCAAAGTGGGGTTGGTGCGGGATAAAATCTCAGAATCAATGGTTTCTAAACCAATTAGGGAAGCAGTCAACCAAGAAGCGATAACCGTCAAGATAATCCCTTTAAAAAGGGTAAAACTAGAACGACGCAACAGTTTGCGGTTACCCATTGCTACAGAAAAAGCCATTCCGACAATCGGTCCCATTAACGGAGCAATAATCATTGCTCCAATAATAATTGCGACGCTATTTGCCAGCAATCCTAAAGTAGCAATAATTGCTGACAGTAACAGCATAAAATGAAAGCTAAAGGAAGGTACGGACGAACGCCATAGACTGCGGTTGAGACTGGCAATAGGGGTAGGTTTTTCTTTAATCCATTTCCAATTACCGTTATCTTGATGCCAAAGCTGTTTGAGATTTAGCTTGCGGATGATTATTCGCAATAAATATTTGCAGTAGATTATATATTTAGGGGTAGCAGCCAGTATTGGGATCATTAATTTTCCATTGTGTTTAAAAAATTAATTTTTAAATATCCATCGGGTTTAGTTGCATCATTTGCCAAGTAACAAAAGTTCCTATCGGACTCCAAAGTAAATAAGGGAGTAATAATAAAAATGCTGTTTTAGAGATAGGTAAGATCGTAACTGCTAAAATTGCCCCTAAGAAAAAACCAGTGCCGCCGATAATCGTTCCTACCTTAAGGCTACGAGTTTTACACATTACCAGGGTGTAAAGAGAAATAGCGATTTCTACTAATAGATAAAACCCCATTAATAACCAAGTAGAAATTGTACCAGGATTGCTTTCCCAAACATTATAAGCCGACCATGCACCACAAATAAATACGGTTATCCAGATGAAAGGAATTGCCCATTCAAAAGTTAGCCAATTAGGACGACGCAAGCGTTTAAACCAGCGAAAATCTTTGCTAGAGATTAAACGATTAAAACTAAAAGGTACGGCAAGGGTAACAATACCAATAGGCAGCCAAGAAGGAATCATAAATATATGGAGTCAAGATTTACTTTAATTACTTACACCTACCTACTTAATGACTTATCCTGCTATGGACGAAGAATAATTTATTGCTCTTTTCTTCAGTAACTTCATCGCTTTGTTTTGAATTTGTCGGACTCTTTCGCGACTGATACCGCAAGCATTACCAATTTGTTCGTAGGTCATAGTTTTACCATCTCTCAAGCCATAACGTAGAGTAATTACATCTCGCTGTTTGGGCGATAGAGTATGAAGTAAATTTTCGATTTGAGCGCGTACTTCCTGACTGGCAACAAAGTCAGTTGGAGTAGCCGAGTCATCAGCCAAAATTTGTTCTAATTCTGTTTGATTGTCGTCAATGGTAGCATTGAGACTTTTTAATTTAGTTATTCTCGCCGATCGCGCTAAGGATCTGAGCTTTTTAAGATTCATATTCAATTCTGCTGCAATTTCTTGTTCGTTCGGTTTTCTACCTAACTTTTGCGATAATTGGCGAGTAGCTTTTTTGATTTTATTTAAGTCTTGAGTAATATGAATGGGCAAGCGAATTGTTCGGGCATAATTGGCGATCGCTCTGGTCATTGCCTGTCTGATCCACCAATAGCTATAAGTGGAAAATTTATAACCCTTACTTACATCAAATTTTTCGGCTGCGCGCATCAAACCAATACTACCTTCTTGGATTAAATCTAACATCGACAAGCCACGATTTTGATATTTCTTCGCCACAGAAACTACCAACCGTAAATTAGCTTGTACCATTTTTTGTTTGGCTTTTTGACCCAAGCGAACTATTTTTTTCTCCTCTAAAGTCAAGTTTTCTTTTTCTAATAGAGGTAGCATTGCTTGAATTTGATTGGCTAGTTGTACTTCTTCTTCTGCTGTTAATAAAGGAGTGCGACCGATCTCTTTTAAATAATCTCTGACAGTATTGTTAGATGCTTGTGCCATAATATTTCTAGATTTTAATATTGTTTTTGGTTGATGTTTTAAAAAGCATTTTCTTCAATGCCTTAAGATTTTTTTGCTGGAAATATATTTTTAAATTTCTCTGCTTATTGAAATTTTCATAACATCGGGAAAGATTTTTTTAACTTGAGTATTAAAATGGATATTTTGAAGTTCAAATTGGGGTCATACTTTCCATCGTCTAGTTAATTAATAGTTTGGTTATATTGTCTAGCTTGTCGGAATTGTTCTGACAATTAAAAGCTACATTGACTCGTTCCACAGAAAATTGTGTTGCGATCGTTCGTTCTCTCTTGACGATCGCTCCTATCACTAATATAGTGTGACCCTTTAAACCTTCCATCTAAAATTACTTAATTAATTTTTAACTTCCCACTCTTTATAGATTTAACAATTTTTCAAGATAGTACGCATCTTCCTTCAGCTAGAAAAAATCGAGACTCTGCTTAACCAAAAAAGAAGTCTCAGAGCAATTTCTATCAGGTTTTTCAATTATTTATTGTTCGCTCCAAACAAAGAATCAACAATATCTTTCTCTTGACTCAAAAATAATTCTTTGTAGAGATTGTCCTTTAACATCATTTGCTGGTGCATTTGAATTAATAACTCTTGAGCGTCTTCTCTATCTAACTGTTTGACGCGATCGCTGAATATACGATGGTTTAATTCTTGCTCCATGGTCAAAGACTGTTTCAATCTATCCATTTAGTTCTCCTTGTTAGCTGTTGTATATATTGTAAATATTTTTTACAATGGCTTGACTCCCTCGTAAGTAGTAATTTCCGTAGTCTGAGGTGAGGATTTGAGGTGATCTTTCCCATTAAACTCAGTTCGTTAAACCAATTAAAAAAACTGAGAATAGCCTTCAAGCTTACTTTGATTGAAATTCTGGTCTGAAACCTTCTCCTTGATCGATTTTTCTAGTGGGAAGATCCTCTGGAGAATTAATTTCTGAATCGGAGTTAGATGACTGTAAGAAAAACGAGCCTACACCACCCAAGATCGCCACAATTGCAACCATAAGGACTATCCCGATGATTTTACGGTTAAATTTATGGTTAGAATTGCTCCGTTTGTTAGTTTGACCTGGTTGAGGAACAATTTCTCTAAAATCTATATACTCTCCTTGATTACTATCTACATCTACAGCAGAAGAATATTGCATCTTAGTCGGTTGACCTTGAAGGTTTTGCCGATCGACATGAGAGACAGGATCTTCGCGATCGCTTGTTTTTGCTTCTGGAGAATTAATTATCGTAGTCTCGTCTTGGGGAGGATCGAAGGTAGTAGTATCAAATGCTTTGAGCGATCGCTTGGCAGTTGCTTTAACTGTCAGCAATTTATACAAATCTTCTAAAGCTTCTTCTGCCGATTTATAACGATCTTTAAAGTGATAGCGAGTCATGCGAGTCAAGATTGTGGCTAACTCCTGACTGACATTGGCGCAGGATTCCCAAACCATCTCCCCATCATCATCTTCGGGCAAATCTAGAGGAGGAATACCCGTAACAGCTTGAATGGCGATGATTCCCAAAGCATATAAATCACTCGTCGGGCGGGGTTTGCCTCTAGCTTGTTCGGTAGGCATATAACCCTGAGTGCCAACGGGTACGGTTAATTGACCGACATTGGTTTTTTGTCCTTGGAGTACTTGTTTAACCGTACCAAAGTCTACCAGCACCAGTTTGCCATCAGAACTACGTCGAATTAAGTTATCTGGTTTGACATCGCGGTGAATTACTCTTTGTTCGTGAACGAATTTGAGAATGCTTAAACCATCTTGCAAAAATTCGATCGCTTTGTCTTCCGACCAAATAGAATCGGCACTTAATTCTTGAGCTAAGGTTTCCCCTTCAATATACTGCTGTACTAAATAAAATTTTTCTGCCTCTTCAAAATAGGCTAAAAGCTGGGGAATTTGCGGATGATCTCCTAAATTGTGAAGCGTAGATGCTTCCGTCTTAAACAGTCGTCTGGCTATAGC
The DNA here is from genome assembly GCF_058530065.1 of Waterburya sp. Classification (NCBI taxonomy): domain Bacteria; kingdom Bacillati; phylum Cyanobacteriota; class Cyanophyceae; order Pleurocapsales; family Pleurocapsaceae; genus Waterburya; species Waterburya sp. The sequence continues at coordinate 9,940 of NZ_JBZNBU010000087.1, forward strand.
TAAAAACTTTTCATCTTGACTACTAGGATATAGTTGTTTGACCACACAAATATCCTTCCCTGGTAGTTGGGTGTCTTCGGCTAAATAAGTCCTGCCAAATCCTCCCTCAGCAAGATACTCAAGGATTTTATAACGAGAGCCAACAATATTTCCCTTCACAATTGGAGTACTAATTGAGGTTTGAATAGAGATTGAAACACAGTAGTATTCTAATCATTTATCTATAATTTTTATCATAATCATAGATCGAGTGCGATCGAAAAGTTATATTTTCATGTGTTAAATGTGCGGTTCAACAGGCACAATAAATAGAATATAGTAAGTATCTATGCTTTTAATAGTGGTAATTAAAAGTATGGCGATCGCATTAGAGGTAAGCTAGATTGGACGAATCATATCAAGACTATATCAACCGAGTAGCTAGGTTAACTTTACCAACTGCTTGTTCGATGCAATTGAAAACCATCCAACCATCTCCGAAGTTTGCGGATGGGAAACCCGTTGCTTTTCCTGGTTACAGTGTCATAACTCCGCCCAAGTCTGAGGACAAGATCAATCAAGATTTTTACGAACGGGTAACCATAGTACAACAGCAACTATCCCAGCAGCTAGAAACAGATTTTTTCATTCCTCTACCCTCAACCAGCTTTCACTTCACCTTGGCAGACTTGATTTGGGATGAAAGTTACAATCAGGCAATTTCCGCCAATGGAGATTTCGATCGCATTTTACAGCAGGAAATCGCTGCCAGTTTTCAGCAATATCAAAAATCGATAACGGACAAGACAACTCTGGCTTGGCAGTTATGGGGAGTTATGGCTAGACCGAGGGCAATTATGGCTTGTTTAGTGCCTAAAGACCGCGAAAGCTATGATGCCGTGATTCAACTGCGTCGTTCTCTATACCAAAATGCTGGTTTAATTGGTTTGGGCATAGAACAACAGTACGATCTGACTGCCCATATTACTCTTGGCTATTTTAATCAAATACCTGCCAGTTTAAATCGCGATCGCCTTTGTATCGTGCTGTCGCAAATTAACGATCGCCTGTTAGAAAGCGAATTACCCGTACTCAACATCAAAGAAGCTCAGTTACGAAAGTTTGAAAATATGATCGAATACAATCGTCAACCAGATTGGGCAACTGTTGACTTTGGTAGCGAATAAGTCGATTTTATCTAACCCATGACAGTTTCTTTAAACCATCCCATTGTCGAACAGAGTTTTGCAATTATCGATCGCGAAGTTGGGGAGCATTGTTTAAATCCTCAAGAATATGCGATCGCCCGACGGGTAATTCATGCTACGGCAGATTTTGAATATCTCAAACTATTAAAATTTAGCCCCCAGGCGATCGCTTCTGGGATTGCAGCCATCAGATCTGGCTCGCCAATTGTTACCGATGTCACTATGGTCAAGCAAGGGATTAAAAGTTTGCTAGCAAAGACTTTTAATAATCCAATTATTGCTGCGATCGATTTAGCACCTACTGCCGATCTGGGCAAAACTCGTACTGAAACGGGCTTGCTTAAATGTTGCGATCGCTATCCCGAAGGGATATATTTAATCGGCAATGCTCCTACTGCACTGCTAGCTTTGTGCGATCGCATTACTAATGCTCAAATGATGCCTTCTTTGGTGATTGGCGTGCCTGTAGGTTTTGTGGCTGTCATCGAGTCTAAACAAGCTTTAGCAAAATTAAACGTACCCCAAATCATCATTGAAGGTAGAAAGGGCGGCTCTCCCGCAGCAGCTTCTATTCTCAATGCTTTGGTGGTTTTAGCCGCATCTTGAATAATTAATAATTAATAATTAATAATTTGCTCTATAAGATTGAGTTTAAAAGGCGATCGCCTTCAGGGATTAATTCTCGATATTTATATTTGATGAGATTTAATTGCGGCTGAGTCAAGATTCTTTGTAGGTAGTCCCGCTGTTGTGGTGTAACGTTGCGATCGATGATATCGGCAGCCCGATTGCCTGAAGAATCGCGAATTGACAAAGATGCGCCACTGCTGACTAATAGTTCTACTATCTCGATTCTAGAATTGCCCGTAGCATACATTAAAGCTGTTTTGCCCTCTGGAGAAATAGCATCAAGTTCCGCACCACTATTAATTAGGTGCATGATTATTTTTAACTTATCTTCCACTGGTCGAGCATCTCTAATTCCTAAAATCGCAGTTTTCATTAAGGGAGTAATCCCGCGACTATCTTTGAGGTTAGGATCTGCACCATGAATTAAGAGTAGTTTGACCAGATCTGGCAGACACCACAGAATAGATACTTCTAAAGCCGTGCATCCTCGATCGTTTTTCAGGTTGGGATCTGCACCATATTCTAATAACAGACGCAAACATTCTTTTTTAGCTGTAATTTGATATAGAGTTTTCGCGGGATTGCTAACGCCACCTTGAGGTAAAGTAAAGTATTTTTTTTCAAAGACTAAAAAGATTAAAGGAAGATTATCCCCGTCACTAGTTCTCAGATTGGGATTTACTCCCTGCTGTAGCAATTGCTTAACTTTAGTCAGATTATTACCAGCGATCGCCTTAATTAATTTTTTTTCTTGTCTGCGAGAATATTGCGTCAGGCGATCGACAACATCAAAAATTATCCAACTCACAAGCCTTAAACCTAGTATTTCTGAAAGATTGATGTAATTTTAAAATACTTGAGGGAATCAAGACAGTACTAATCAAACAAAATTAATCTTCTTGCTCATAAATTTATCCCACTAATCTAATTATTGCATTACTGAAGTAATCACTTATAAATCGTCTAGCAGATGGGTAGATTTCTGCCGTTTTGTTACCTGAAATTGGCTCTTTCTAAACCAAGCCGATTTTTGATGCAGCACTGTTCTTCCCAGGCGTTGCTCAAATGTAATGGTCAACCATTAAGAATTACATCTAAAAACTTGGCTTTGTCATCATCAAGCGATCGCTGGAACAATGGGAGCATTGTTGGCTATTCTTCTGTTCCTGCAACTAGAACGAGAATTGAGAGAACGAGAAATTAGGCTGCAAAATACCAATCAAGAATTAGAGTTGGCGTGCGCTCAGTTAGATCGCTTTACTGCTAATGCTTCCCACGAACTACGCGCTCCTTTAGCTGCTGTATTGAGCAATGCTCAGGTGGGACTGATGGAGCTTGAGGATTTGACTGAAGATAGTACTTTTCTGCATCAACGTTTAGAAAAGATTGTTCATCTGACAAAAGGTATGAGTACCCTTGTAAGTGACTTGCTATTTTTGGCACGACAGGAGAGTTTGTTGTCTCTTGAATCTTTAGAAGCACTTGATATAGTAGATTTGCTTCGGAATTACCTTAGCTGGAATCGCGATCGCCATCCCTACTTTTTATTCAGCCGTCTATGCTCAAGGTAATACATTTAGCGGTACTGTGGAACGGGTTTGGGAGGATGGCTTCCGTCTTAATACAGGCGGTCGCACTTTTAGAGTAGATTCTTGGGATGTCTGCGAGGACAATACCACAAACCATCTGTCAGCAGACCAACAAGTCAATGTATCGGGAGAGTTTTCAGGATTGGAGTTTGATGCTTTCTCCGTTACAGATCGAGAAGGAAATGCAGTTTGTGCTGTATCCAAACCAGAATAGCAAACTATCCCTTTACAGAATTATTAAATAATTTTGGTCAGATTCAATTTATAACAAACACATAAATTTTCAGAGCAAAAATAATGATTACTAATATTAGCGATCTA
>NZ_JBZNBU010000088.1:0-8440 GCF_058530065.1 Waterburya sp.
ACTGTACATGGATTATAGATTAAAGAGTAATTCGGACTTTAAATTGCTTTAGGATTAGTGCAAAACTCATTACTCATTACTCATTACTCATTACTCAAAAGCGTTTGACAAACAACACAAGACGTTAAATTGTCACCAATGCCCATTCCCCATTCCCCCGAAACGATAACTTAGACCATAAGAAAATTAATTAGAACGACCATACATCACAAATTCCTCAAATTTTGCCCATAAGATAATTGCAGCAAACCAGTTATGGAACAAAACAGTGATACCAGTAATTGCTTTTGCGCTCGGTGCAAGTTTGGGACTTTTCTATTTTGGTGGATTGTGGTTGACGGTACAGCAACTGACCGTCAGTCGGCATCCCTATCGATTGATATTTTTTGGTTTTATCTTCAGACTCGGAGTTATCTTATTTGTCCTGTCTTTAATCCTTAGTAGCAATGCCGTATATGGGGTAATTCCCTTACTGATTTGTTGTTTGGGATTTTTGGTAGTCAGAACAATCATGATTTTATCTATTCAACCACATAGTAAAACTAACCTTCCTGAAATTAATTGATTAAAAAAGCGTAGCTACTAACAACTAACCACAGCTATATGAATTTAACTCCAGACCAAATAATCTTTTGGCAACGAGGTATCATCACCCTCAATGCAACTATAGTATTCACTTGGCTGGTAATGGCGTTTTTGATTCTTATTTCTTGGCTAATTACCCGCAAACTTTCCGCATCTACCAAAATTTCTCCTGGGCAAAACCTACTGGAAGTTTTGGTATTAGGTATTGGCAACCAAATCGCAGAAGTCAGCCAGCAACCACCAAAACCTTATATCCCTTTTATTGGTACGCTGTTTGTTTTTATTGCCATATCCAATATTCTCGCGATTATTCCTGGCTATCAACCCCCAACGGGTTCGCTTTCTACCACTGCTGCCCTGGCAATATGCGTTTTTTTTGCGATACCTCTCTATGGCATCAAGAAACAAGGATTTTGGGGCTACTTTAAAAAATACTATTTGCAACCTACGCCCTTTATGCTGCCGTTTAATATCATTGGCAGATTCTCTAACACCATCTCTCTTTCAGTGCGTTTATTTGGCAACGTCATGAGTGGCACGATGATTGTAGCGATTTTGCTTTCTGTTGCCCCATTATTTTTCCCAATCGTTATGCAAGCGATGGGACTATTGACGGGACTAATTCAAGCTTATATCTTTGCCATCCTAGCAATGGTTTTTATCGCAGCAGCAACTCAATAGGAGGCAAAAGGCAGGAGTACTAACAACTAACAATCAACAACTTACAACTAACAAAATCAATGGACAACCTTGGATTAATTGCAATGGCATCAATTCTTACCGCAGGATTAACAATTGCTGTGGGTTCGATCGCCCCCGCTTTAGGAGAAGGCAAAGCACTAGCGCAAGCATTAAGCGCGATCGCGCAACAACCTGATATTGCTAAAGATATTACCCGCACTCTGTTTGTCGGGATGGCACTGGTAGAATCGACGGCGATTTACTGCTTTGTAATTACCTTAATTTTGATCTTTGCCAATCCTTTTTGGACTTTCTTTATTGAGAAGGCTGGAGGGTAAAGTTTCTCAGTAATAAATAATAAGTAATAAGTAATAATGTATGCTAATCGATCCTTTTACTATCATTGCTCAAATAATTAATTTTCTGATTTTAGTTGCTTTGCTCAAACGGTTTTTGTATAAACCCATTACTCAGGCGATGGAAGGGCGATCGCAGAGAATTGAGCGTCAATTGGCTACCGCAGCTATTAAAGAAAAAGAGGCTCAAGCAGAGAAAGAACTATATCTGCAAAAGCAAAAAGAATTAGAAGCACAAAAACAAGAATGGTTAACCCAAGCTGTAAGAGAAGTAGAGTCTAAAAAAGAAGAATTAACTCAAACGGCGATTTTAGATGTGGAACAAATGCGATCGCAATGGTATCAAAATTTTGAACGCGATCGCCAGCATCTGACAAATAAGATCCGTAACGACTTAACCAAACAAATTACCTTTACTGCTAGAAAAGCCCTAGTCGATTTGGCAAAAGCAAATCTAGAAGCAGAGATTATTGATACTTTTATCGAGCGTCTTTATAATCTCAACTCACTGCAAACGGAAATTATTAGTTCTGCGCCCATACCTCAAGGTCAGCACTTAGTGACTATCCGTAGTGCTTTTAATATTGGAGGAGAACAAAGAGCTAGATTGATAACAGCAATTCGAGAACAGATTGCTGCTGAAGCAGAGGTTGAGTTTGAAATTGATGATAGTTTTATTTGTGGCATAGAATTACGCGATCGCGGTTATAAGATTTCTTGGAATTTGGAACATTATTTAACTGAATTAGAAATAGCAACTGCCAAGGTATTGGCAGAAAATACTAGCTAACAATGCCACATGAATAATATTTGTAATTAATTCTTCACAAGTTACTCAAACAAATCGATTAATCTATATGTATAAAGCAGATTGAGACACTTAATTTGGTTGGGGCAAGACACAATTTCAGTCTTACCAGGAGAATCGATTATGAAAACCTTAGCAGCTACAGCAGTCTTTGCAGCACTTGTTTTGGGTTTCCCAACAAATGCTTATGCCCAAAATATTTATCCAGAAAGCGATCGAGATAATCTACCAACAAAAATCAATACTTCTGGATTATCTCAAACAGATCCAGAAACAGATATTAGAAACAAAGATTCAATCAATCGGCCAAGAAAATCAAGAACAGCCCAAAAATCTAACGGAATAGACGGTTACGCGGGAGCAACATTAGGTATTTTATTCCCCGATATTGATGAAGATAGAGATATTTTTGCAGGTAGCAATGTCGATATTAATGACAGCTTCGGTGGTAGCTTGTTTGCGGGGATTAAATTTAATCGCTATTTAGCTACCGACCTCGAATTTAGTGCTTTTGCGGGCGATATCGATTCCGACTTGAATGTGGATGATGAAAGCTACACTATTTCTTCAATCATGGTCAATCCCAGATTTATGCTACCTTTAAACGACAGAGACAATAGTTTAGATTTATTCCTCAGTCCAGGTTTGGGAATTTCTAACCTAAGATACCGTGTCGAAGATGAATTCAGGGATTTTGACCGCATTACAGTTATCGAAGATGATACCCGCTTTACCTGGCAGGTCAAAGGCGGTGCATCTGTTCCAGTTAGTAGTAAATTTAGTGTATTGGGACAGGTTAGATATGCTAGCCAAACTGGCGATGATGCCATCGATTATTTCACCACAGAAGTTGGCGTTGAATTTGATTTTTAGTCGTTTATCTTACTGAAAACACTTGAAAAACTCGATCTGGCACAGTCTATTAAATGAAACTATTTTTCTATCTCAACAGGTTTTGGATAACTATCAACCTGAGTTAGAGATTGAAGAAGTAGGAACTGTAACTTATCTGGGTAGAGGAATTGCCCGCGCTGTAGGTTTGCCCAATGTGCGGGCAGAAGAACTTGTTAGGTTTCCTGGCAATACCTATGGGATGGCTTACAATCTTGATCGCGATGAAGTAGGGATTATTTTGTTAGATGATGCTGAAAGCTTGAAAGCAGGTTGCCAACTATTCAGAACGGGAAGAGTGGCGGATACTCCTGTAGGGGAAGAGTTGTTGGGTCGGGTAATTGATGCTACGGGCAAACCTTTAGATAATCTGGGGGCAATTAACACTAGCCAACGTTTACCTGTTGAAAGAGAAGCCCCAGGAATTATGCAGAGGGCAGCCGTTACCATACCTTTGCAAACGGGGATTAAGGTGATTGATGCTTTAATTCCCATCGGCAGGGGACAACGAGAATTAATTTTGGGCGATCGTGCTACGGGAAAGACGGCGATCGCTTTAGATACCATACTCAACCAAAAAGGCAAAGATGTTATCTGTATTTATTGTGCGATCGGACAACGGAGTTCGGCAGTAGCGAAATTAATTGCCCAATTGCGTCAAAGAGAAGCGATGGCATATTGCATCGTGGTAGTGGCAGGAGGGGAAACGACTCCAGGGTTGCAATACATTACTCCTTACGCAGCGACATCAATGGCGGAGTATTTTATGTTTCGAGGTAAAGATGTACTGATAGTCTATGATGACTTAACCCAACACGCTAGAGCATATCGAGAACTTTCCTTATTATTACGTCGTCCCCCAGGAAGAGAAGCTTTTCCTGGGGATATTTTTTATATCCATTCTCGTCTCTTAGAACGAGCCACTCATTTACGTCCCGAATATGGCGGTGGTTCTCTAACTGCTTTACCTATCGTAGAAACCGAAGCGCAAAATATTTCAGCATATATTCCGACAAATTTGGTATCTATTACCGACGGTCAAATTTATCTCACTCCCAATCTCTTCCACAAAGGTATCTTACCCGCCGTTGATGTGGGCAAGTCTGTCTCTCGCGTTGGGGGGAAAACCCAATTACCTGCCTATCGTGCCGTAGCTGGGGATCTGCGTCTATCTTATTCCCAGTTTGAAGAATTAGAAGCCTTTTCTCGTTTTGGTACTCAGCTAGACGATGCTACCCAACAAAGTATCGCCAGGGGTCAAAGAGTGCGCGAAGTCCTCAAACAAAATCAATATCAGCCAATACCCGTTGCCGAACAAATTGCAGTTTTGCTAGCAGTTACTCAAGGGGCTTGCGATCGCATTCCTTTAGAAGAAATTAGACTACTAGAAAAATCTATAGGTGAAATATTAAAAGAACAATTATCAGATCTCCGTCAGAAAATTACAGCGGGAGAGAAATTGAGTCAGAGCGATCGTCAAAATATGTTAAGTATTCTATCTAAAAAATGTCAAATAAATAACTTAAATAGGTAATGCTATCTATAGAAAAGATCGTACAAACCAATCTACTCAAAAAATGTTTTTACTCCTCCATCAGGATTTAAAAGTAAGCGAATTCTAGATTTTTGAGATTTATTATCGGGCGAAATAAAGATCTCTCCTCGGACGGGAATATTAGTTTTACTGAGATATAAGCTTGAGGCTTTGCCAATGGGAACTACTTTCTCAATCGAACCATTGGGGTTTAAATATAAACGATATTCTAGACTTTGTTTTAAATCTTCTGGAGGTTGCCAATTTTCTTCAAAATAGGCTTTGATTTCTTGCGCTCGCTTCCTCGATTTTGGAGTTTTGTCGGCAAGATTATTATCTCTGGTGGCTATATTAGTTTTTGCTGCTGAAACGTCAATTTTGGCTCGATTTTGAATATTTTCTTCCAGGTTGTTTATTTCTGTGGTTGGTTGGGCTTCGGCAATAGGAGTTATAGTTTGAGTTGGTGGGATCGGAGATTTATTTAACCCCGACTGACGCAAGACTTCAGAAGACGGGTAATCAGCAGGATCGGGTATGTTGGGTTTGGGTTTGGGGGTATCTACTGCTGGAGGTGGAGGCAATCTCTTGGCTGATGAGAGAGTTCGATCGCTTTGGGGTTGGGGTATTGATTTTTGAGGTAAATTGCTAATGTCTGGGGCAACAATATCATCAAATCCTGCTGTAGAATCAGGGGTGTCTGATTTCGATGAATCAGCTATGTTTGGTGGCGGTAAAGGTCGATCTAAAATAGCAGCAATGCCAATGCCTGCGATCGCGACTGCTGCGATACTACTCCAAAGGGAAATTAGTTTTTTGCTTCGTTCTTTTTCTAATTCTGCTAGAGTTAGTATCTTAGTTTGATAAGCCTCTAATGCGGTAACCAAGTCAAATAGTTGTACCGTACTGAGGGTAATTTTATCTTCCCTAGTATCTCTTGACAAATTACCAAAAAACAGTTCGCATTCAGTGAGAGTTTTAGTTTGTAGATAAGGAATATTTTTACTGAATTGTTGTTGCTGATTCAAATGAGGAGAAACAATCAAAGAATTGTGTAAAAACTCCTGTATATAACTATCTACTGCCGTTTGTAAAAGTTCTAAATTCCAGCGATCTCCTGTTATGGTTACTTGTTGAGAAGTAGGAAGGCGAGGATCGTCAAAACTTAATTTGAATTTAAAATTTTGCCAGACATCTCGATTTAACCAACGGGAGAGAGGAGAGTTTTTACCTTTAATTTCTAAAGTGCAGGTAGGAGGGGTAAAACGATGAATAGTAACTGACATGATGAAAATTATCTAATTAAAATTATTTTATGGCAGAAGAATTTTGAGCAGCATCAAAAATAGCAGTCCACAGAATGCGGTGTCCGTTTTGACTGCTATAAAACAAAAGACTAATTAATAAATTCCAAGCTAAAGGAATTAATTGTTGTCTATTTATTTGGCAATCAATAGCAATTCTTGCTTGATAGAAATTAATAAAATTATCGAGATAATCTCCCAATAAAGAAATTTCATAAGGGGGTTTATTTTGGGCTGTAACTTGCTCCAAAAGACTAACGGCTCGACGTAATAATTCTTGATGAGTTTGAGCTAAATAGCAAATAATTAATACTAATGCCCTTGCTTCTTCGACATCTAATTTTTTTCGACCACCAGATGTTTTCCGTTGTGGATTAGAAGATCTTAATCGCCATAAAGTAATGCGATCGCGCAACAGAGATTCTAAGTGTAAATCTTTAGCTGCACTTAAAATCGCCTCAGAGTTAATCTTAGCAATTGCTTCTAAAGCCAATAAAATTAAATCTAGATGAGCTTTAATATTTGCCAAGTGGTGATTATTAGTTACTTGGGGTTGGCTCAAATCTTGCCACTGTGATGAACTACTTTTATTTGCCACTATTTTAAGAGAATTGCCAAGATATATCTTTAACTAAACTTCATACAATATTTCCCTATAATACTAAACTTTCGCTCGAAGTTTTTTCTCTCGATTTCCCGTTTATTTTTATCCCTTTTCTCTCTTGGGGTAAATTCGATTATGTTTTAGGTTGACTGTAAATATTGATATCTATATATGAGGGATCGGTTTTCCTCTAGGGAAGACTGTAAAGTAGTACTTGAGGACTTTTTCTTGATTGTTAACTCTAACTTGATGGAGAAGTCTACTGTTATCACAGGCGAAATTAAAAATTTATAATATAATTCGTACTGACTAAAATAATAATAATATTTATTTTTAAAATGACTTTTTATTTTTCTGGAATAACTACCTATTGTTTGTTTCTAATTTATAGAATGTTTCAAGATAAAGAATGTTCCAAAACAGATTTAACTTCTTGGTTAGTTATTACCGTTGCTTCTTTATTTTGGATCGTAGTTATTCCCATATCCATCTTAGAAGTATGTGGCAAAGTTAAGAAAACTGCTTCAGCAAAAATTGAATCTCAATCTCAAGACGATCCTAGTTCCATTTTTTCTTGACCTCTCCCAGACTGACAAAAGAGAGTATTAGAGAAATTAATTTCGGCTGCTTTGTAAATAAGATTTTCCTGGATCGAGCGAAAAGCGATCGCCAACTTTCAACTCTTGATTCCTCCAACTTTTAAACAGAAGTTAACCAAAAGGATTGAAGATAATGCGATCGCCTGAGAGATTTAGCACTTGGATAATTATTGAAACCTCAAGACAAAAGTTTACTCAGTCATGGTGGTAGTTTCTTTACTATCAGCATTAGGAGCAGTTGCAGTTGCAGTTGCAGTTGCCATATTACCAATTTCGCGATCGATAAAGAAAATACCTTGTCCTTCTATGCCAATTAGTTTAATTTTATCGAGAATACCTTTGAATAAAAACTCTTCTTGATGTTGTTCTGCCACATACCATTGCAGAAATTGCAGGGTGGCATAATCTGGTTCGGTATTAGCTAAGTGAACTAAGTCGTTGATCTTACTAGTGACAGCTTGTTCGTGTTCGTAGATTTTTTCAAACATTTCAGTTAACGAACCAAAATCGTTAGGTGGTGCTTGCATGCCATTGATTGTGGCTAAAGCACCTGTTTCTTGCAGATAGTTAAACAAGCGACGCATATGCATCATCTCTTCATCTGCGTGTTGTGAGAGAAAAGTCGCACAACCTTCAAGAGATTTGTAAGCACACCAAGAACTCATTTGCAGATATAAATGAGAAGAATAGATTTCTAAGTTAATTTGTTGATTGAGGCGATCGATAATTTTTTGAGATAGCATAGTTATTTTCTGTAGTTTTTTATCTTTCGTTTTTTGTAACTAATGGCAGATAACCAATAACTAACAAACAAAAATACTGGCAGCCAATTCTCGCTCCAGGGCAGCACGGGTTTTAAAATCTCCCTATTTATTAATAGACAATTGATAAATAGGGGGAAAATTTCTCAGACGCACCATTTAACTCTAATCCAGGTTTTAGTTAAAATGTTGCGTATTTTAGGAACTCTTAAGGGAAGGATTTCCAGATAAAATTCTCCTAATTTTGCCAGTTACTAATATGAAATACTTAAATGCTTGCTACAAATGATGTTGTTAGTTCGGGGTTGTTAATTGTTCTC
>NZ_JBZNBU010000089.1:0-6951 GCF_058530065.1 Waterburya sp.
CCCCCACCATAATCGTTAGAGTGCCGTTTTTCGCCCCAATATCCCCCCCCGATACGGGAGCATCCATAAATCGGAGTTCTTTGGTTTGTAGCTGTTTGCCGATCGCTTTGGCTGCATCGCTACCGATAGTACTCATATCGACAATTAAGGTTTGGGGTTGGGCGTAATTAATTACCCCTGCATTCCCTAACAAGACTTCTTCCACATCGGGGACATCTCCCACGCAGCTAAAAACTACTGTTGCATTTTCTACTGCTTCTTGAATAGAGTCTACAATAGTCGCTCCCGCTTCGCGAGCGATCGCCACTCCCTCTCGATTTTTGGTTCGATTCCAGGCTTTTACTCGACAGCCATGACGTGCCAGATTGCCCGCCATCGCCCCACCCATTAAGCCCAATCCTAAAAATGCTACTGGTTCATTTAACATTTAACATTAACTATTGCTTTATCAATATCCAGATATAAACTAGATTGGTGGTTCGAGGCAAAAGCAGTAAAATATCTCATCAAATCTTAAACCTCTGTTTTTTTAAAGAAAATGAGATAGCAGTCGATATACCAAACGGAAAAAAGCAGAAATGGCGATTGCTGATGCTGCCGAAACCCCAGCCACAACAAAGACAGTAGTAAGGGGGAAAATACTGTGTAAAGTAGGAATAAAGGCGACAATTGCTGCGGTAATTCCTGCCAAGATAATGAGATCGATTTTTTCGATCGCCCGACGATAAAGCGCAAAAATCAACCCTCCCAGAATCATTCCCAAGATACCCAAACTAACCCCCGAAACCGATAACAAGCTAGTTAAGCCTACATATAATAATGCTCCTTCAAATCCCGTAAAGGCTGCACTACCTAAAACTTCTAATAAAGAAAAGTTGGGACGATAGGTTTTTTTTGGCTGGGGAGAATTGGGCTTTGCAGGCTTAACGATGGTTTTAGTCGTCGATTGAGTCGGAGTCGGAGAGATTGAAGTTGGAGGAGAAGGAGGAGTTTTGGTTTCTAATGCAGCTAGGGCTTCTGTGGCGGTTTGAAACCTCTCGGCTGGAGTCGAGCGCAACATTCGATCTAAAATAGCAGCCAGGCGATCGCTTGTTTGGGGAGCAAAATTACGCCACTGCCAAGTATGATGAAACGAATCATAGAGTTCTTCCGTTGGTTTCCCCGTCAGCAGGGTAATACAAGTAACAGCTAGAGCATAAATATCTGTTGAAGGATATATTTGCGAACCAGACATTTGTTCGGGAGGAGCAAAACCCTGAGAATAGATTCCCGTTGATTTTCGATTATTACCACCACTGATGGCTACTTGTTTTACCGCCCCAAAGTCTAATAAATACAACAATCCCTCTTTGTTACGCATGATATTAGAAGGTTTGATATCCCGATGGATCGTATGATTGTCGTGAACGAATTTTAAGATCTTGAGGATTTCTACTAAAATTTCGGTAACTTCAACTTCGCTAAATTGTCCTTTTGTTGCTAATTCCGCTTCTAAATCTTGTCCATCAATAAACTCTTGGGCTAAATAAAAATACTGTTCTTCTCCCGTACCCTTAGCATTACGCACCATCGGCGTAAAAAAAGCATAAAGCTGGGGGATTTGAGGGTGTTTTTGCCCTAAATCCTCTAAAACCACTGCTTCTCTCTGAAATAAATCTTGGGCTTTTGCTAATTCATGGGCATCGAGATCTCCAGAAGGTAAAAACTGCTTGACTACACATAAGGGCATTTTCGGTTTATAGCGATCGCGAGCTAAAAATGCTGCTCCAAATCCCCCTTGACCGATTAATTTAGAAGGGATATAGCGATCTGCTAGTAGTAAAGGCATTCCGCAGTTAGTACAGAATTTTTGCCGTACGGTTCGGATCTTGGCTTCATCATCAAGATCGCTAAAAAAATTACGGGGTGTATTGCAACTAGGACGAGTACAAATAATTTCCATACAAACTCTAAATAGCTGTTAGCTGTTAGCTGTTAGCTTCTTTGATTATTGTACTTTTGTTGGTTTTGAGTTGCCCTAGATTTACTTGATTTCTACCGTATTGTTATACAAGGTATCGAGTTGGTTAAATTCGTGTCTGGTCGAAAATTGCGGTAATATCTCCTTGCTAAAAGCTTCTGCTGCTTTAGAACAGTAACGGTTAGGATTGACAATTACAGCTAGAGTTCGGTCAATATTTACATCGCGAACTTTTGCCCGATGTAAAACCCCCATTTCTAGTTCTTTTTCGATCGCTGTAGTAGAGACAAAGGCAGCACCCAAACCAGACTGTACGGCATTTTTAATCGCTTCAATAGAATTAAGTTCCATCTCTATTTTGAGCCGTTTAGGATCGATTTCATAACGAGTCAAAACCTTATCGATTACCTTACGAATTGTCGATTGAGAATCTAGAGTAATAAAATTTAGCTTGTAGAGATCTTCTTTATTAATCGCTTCTTCTTGAGCTAAAACATGGGAGGGAGGCAATATCAAGGCTAGTTCGTCATCGGCATAGGGAATAATATTTAAAGTCTCTTGTAATTCCGTAGGCACTTCTCCCCCAATAATCGCCAAATCTACTTGTCCGTTAGCTACCGCCCAAGAAGTACGACGGGTAGAATGCACTTGCAACTGTACCGAAACATCGGAATATTTCTCGCGAAATAAACCAATCATGCGAGGAATTAAATATGTTCCTGTAGTTTGAGATGCTCCAACTATGAGAGTACCTCCTTGAAGATTTTGCAAATCTTCGATCGCCCTACAGGTTTCTTGACATAAAGAAATTACTCGCTCGCCATAGCTCAATAATAAATGCCCTGCTTCGGTAAGTTGAGCCCTTCGTCCACCGCGATCGAACAGGGGTACGTTTAATTGTTTCTCCAAATTTTGTACTTGAAGGCTGACAGCAGGTTGAGAAACATAAAGACTGTCAGCAGCCCGCTTAAAGCTACCCTCAGTAGAGATCGCCTTAAGGATGCGGAGTTGATCCAGAGTAAAAGGGATATCAGACATAAAATATTAAAGAATTTTCAAAAAAAAGTTATCATTTCGGGGGTTATTTAAACGTATTATTAATAGTGCTTAATATTTAATAATTTTCTTGTGCTTTATTTGCACAGTACCACGAACCAGGTGCTAAATTAACTTTTAATTATTATTAATATCGAAACAGATAAATAATACCTATATGAATACCTCTATAAATAACCTCAGTTGGCTGAGTAATAGTCACACAATTATTTTGGCTTTGCTACTGGGATTTGCGATCGCCCATAGTGGATTAGCTGCTTTGCGTCCTTGGGCGGAAACTAAGATAGGAGCTAGATTGTATCGAGTTATTTTTGCTTTGGTTAGTATTCCCTTCGCCACAATCTTGATTATTTATTTTTTCAATCATCGCTATGATGGGGTGCAATTATGGCAAGTACGGGGAGTCGTTGGAGTCAGATCTTTTGTATGGATCGCCTCAGCAATCTCCTTCATATTTCTTTACCCTGCCACTTTCAATCTTTTGGAAATTGCAGCGATTTCTAAGCCTCAAGTTTATTTATTTGAAACAGGAATAATTCGCATTACTCGCCATCCTCAAATGGTAGGACAGGTAATTTGGTGTATCGCCCACACTCTCTGGTTGGGTACTAGTTTTACTCTAGTTACATCCCTCGGCTTAATCGCCCACCATCTGTTTGCTGTCTGGCATGGCGATCTCCGTTTGAGTAAAAGATATGGGGAAGCATTTGAAGCAGTTAAAGCCCGTACTTCTGTAATTCCTTTTCTGGCGATTATTGATGGTCGCCAAACTCTAAAATGGTCTGAATTTATTCGTCCTGCCTATTTAGGAATTGCTGCCTTTGTCCTGTTTTTTTGGTGGGCGCATCCTTGGTTGATGCAAGCGACAGCTAGAGTCTATTGGTAGGGCATTGATTAAAATATAAGTACCTAAGCAGAATTAGTTACACATTTGGGAGACGGGGAGATATTATCCCGCTTGACGGGACTGGGTGACTGGGTGATATTATCCCGCGAAGACGGGACTAGGAGACGGGGGGATTAGGTGCTACTACCTACTACCTGCTACCTATCCTTCACTAGTCAATTAATTTGGCACAACTACTTAAATTATTATCCCCAACTCCTCGAAGTATTTTGCTCGGGCGATCCCAATTAGATGTAGCATATCTCCATGATATAAAAATCAAATTTTAAATACCCCGATCGATCTATGCCATCCATTGTTAATGAAACCAATTTTCAACGAGAAGTATTAGACTCCCCTCGTCCAGTTTTGGTGCATTTTTGGACTCCTTGGTGTGGCTTATGCAAGTTAATTAGCCCCATGCTAGAAACCCTGCAAGGAGAAAATCAAGCACGAATTAAAATAGTCGCAATTAATGCCGATGAAAATTTTAAATTAGCCAATACTTATCGTTTAAAAAATCTACCTACTATTTTGTTGTTTGAAAATGGCAAACTAATAAAGAAGTTGGATAGTTTTAATAATCGCGATCGCCTGAAGTTAGCCTTAGAAAGAATTGTTAACAATACCCTCTCTCTTTCTTAGGTTATCTGTTTGGCGGCAGTACTAATATAAAACAGGCATAGCTATTAGACTTGTTGAAAAAAAAGCTAATAGCTGATAGCTGATAGCTGATAGCTAAAAACGATATCATTTGTAGCAAGCGTTAAAGTACTTCATATTTATGACTGCAAGCAGCGATCGCCCAAAATTAATTAGTTTCTATAATTCTCCCATCGGCAAAAAAATTATCACGGGAATTTCGGGGTTGGGTTTATCTCTATTTGTCCTAGTACATATGGTGGGAAATCTGACTCTGTTAGCAAATACCAAGGCATACAATCGCTTGGCTCATTTTATTCATAGTTCGGGCATTTTCTTATATGCGATCGAATTGATTTTATTAACCCTGGCAATCTTTCACATAATTGTCGGCATTACCATTCGGCTCAATACTCTACAAGCTAGACCGACAAATTACATTCAAATTAAAAGTGCGAGAGATTCGAGTAAGCAGTCCTTAAGTTCCCGCAGTATGGCAATTACAGGCATAATTATCTTAGGCTTTCTGGTCTTGCATTTGGCTACTTTCAAATTTGGTACTTATTACAGCACTATCATTGATGGGGTAGAAATGCGGAATTTGTCCCGTCTGGTAATCGAAAAGTTTCACTATCCCGTTTATGCTTTTGGCTATACAGGAATAGCTATCCTACTGGCAGTACACCTACGTCACGGCTTTTGGAGTGCTTGGCAATCAATCGGAGTCTTAAACTCTAAAATCAGCCCCCTTGTTTACACTATGGCTTTGGTGTTTGGGACTCTACTGGCTACTGGTTTCATAATTCTGCCCCTATCAATCTATTTCGGTTTTTATTAATCAAAAGCGATCGCTACCCCATACAAAAAAGAATACAACGGATATTTTGTAGAGTGGGCGACCGAAGGAAGTACTTTAGTGCATTGCCCACCCTACTCTACTACTAATGACTAACAACTAACGACTAAGAGAATATGAGATAAATATGAAAAGAAAGTGATATGATTATGAAATCGGGTTCACTTACTTTTTCTATGGCGAAAACTTTTTTAAAGCGAAGCACTATCTTATTCTTTAGCATCATGCTAGGAATGGCGATCGCTTCCTGTAATAGTACAGAAGGGACTTCGCCAACAAATAACAGCAATTCCAACACTACCGATGTTGCAGGAGATACCGAAGGTAAAAAGAAAGTTTTGACCACTTTTACTGTCTTGGCAGACATCGCGCAGAATGTGGCGGGAGATAATCTAACAGTAGAATCTATTACGCGTATCGGTGCAGAGATTCACGGCTACGAACCCACCCCCAGCGATATCGTCAAAGCTCAAAATGTCGACTTAATTCTTTACAACGGCATGAATTTAGAGCGTTGGTTCGAGCCGTTTTTAGGCAATCTTCAAGATGTCCCCTCCGTATTGTTGACAGAAGGCATAGAGCCAATTCCCATTGCTGAAGGACCTTATACCGATAAACCAAACCCCCATGCTTGGATGTCTCCCAAGAATGCTTTAATTTATGTGGAAAATATTCGTCAGGCTTTTATCGAACTAGATCCCGATAATGCCGATACTTATAACGCTAACGCCGCATCCTATAGCGAAAAACTTAAAGCGATCGACGAACAACTAGAAGCAGACTTAAATAAAGTTCCAGCCGACCAAAGATATTTAGTCAGTTGCGAGGGTGCATTTTCTTATCTCACCCGCGACTATGACATGAAGGAAATTTATATGTGGTCGATTAATGCCGAACAGCAATTTACCCCCAAACAGGTACAGAGGGTAATCGAAAAAGTAAAAGACAACAATATACCGACTATTTTTTGTGAAACTACCGTCAGTGATGAAGGACAAAAACAGGTAGCCGAGACAACAGGAGCGAGATTTGGGGGCAATCTATATGTAGATTCCCTTTCCACACCAGAAGGAGCAGTGCCTACTTTTCTAGATTTACTCGAATACGATGTCCGCACCATTACCAATGGTCTATTAGCAGGAAGCAATACCAGCCAACCGTAGGGGCGAATGCCATTCGCCCACACAACCGAATCTATTAATTAATTACATTATAAAAATCATGCCAGTAGCAACACCCATCTTAGATATCAGCGTTAATAACCTCAGTGTTACCTATAACAATGCCAAACTAGCTCTTTATAATGCTAGCTGTAGGGTAGAGCCAGGGACGATTACGGCTTTGGTAGGACCTAACGGTAGTGGTAAATCTACTTTGTTTAAATCCATCATGGGATTTCTCAAACCCGCTCAAGGACAAATTCGAGTAGGGGGTTTGCCAGTTCAAAAAGCTCAGAAAAAACAATTAATGGCTTATGTACCCCAGTCTGATGAGGTAGATTGGAATTTTCCCGTTAGCGTCTATGACGTAGTTATGATGGGTCGTTATGGC
>NZ_JBZNBU010000090.1:0-1619 GCF_058530065.1 Waterburya sp.
CATGTTTCTAGGCAACAAATTCTATGGTCAGCTTCACTCACAATATAAGTCAATAATAATACCGCTAGTTCCCCATAACTTAATCCTTGACGATTGCCATGAGGGGATGCTAGGTGATTATCTATGATTGACGCAATCTTCATTTGTGTTAACCAATAGATAATTAAGGGGAGATCGTCTATTCGTTCTGACTGTGTTTGTGCCGTAATTAATCGACTCCTTCTTGTCCAACACTTTACTACACAAGGATTTTAACCTTTTTTTGCCCACTGTACTCCTTCGATTTAAGCGAACGGTGAGTGGTAAAGCTAAAGTTGCATCCAGAATATCGATGACTAAATTATTTCCTTCAGGTACAATCAACGGCACTAATTGTTCGCTTCCCGCTACGGTTTCTAAAATCAACTCCAATCCATTTTCAGTTTGGGTAATCTCTACCCCAGTAACGCGAGTAACACCTTGAGCCAGTAGATCTATAGATGAGTGACTTGGGGAAGAATTGACTACCTGCGTAGTTTCTCCTTGTCTCCCCATCTCCTTTTCACTGAGCGGAGCGGTATCCTTTAGAGCTCCCAAAGCGGGACAAACCAAAACCAAACCCGAAACACCTGCAACGGATAACAATACCGATAATAATTTCATTCTTGCTCCTCAGACTAGACGGATAACCGCCTTATTTAGAAATATTCTTAATAACTAGATGAGGAGTAGTCTATAGAAATCGCGATCTAGTTGTCTATCCAAAAAACGGAATCGCGATCCCAAAACAGGAATAGTTCCAATTAATTTTAGATTTTAGAAAGATTTTTCCCTGCCAAACACTGACTGGGTGTAATGCCAAACTGACGTTTAAAAGCAGCACTAAAATGACCTAAGTGGGAATATCCGACTAAATTAGCAACTTCCCCAACGCTTAGTTTTCCTTCCCTCAATAATTGTTCTGCTTGTTTTATTCGCAGTAAAGTAAGATAGCCGATAACCGTCGTACCGAATAGTTCGCGAAAGCCACGTCGTAAAGTGCGATCGCATAGTCCTATTTGCTCGGTTAATTCCGAGATTGAGGGGGGATTTTCTAAACGAGACGCTAAGATATCTCTGGCTTGATAAATGCGATCGATACTTTTGGAATGTAAAGTAAATTTAGATGCATTGGATTTTGATTCTGATAACTGCGATAGTTGCAACGCTAATAGTTCCAAAACCTTGCCTTCTAAATACATCCGAGCGATCGTACCCTGATAGGGATGCTGCCAAATTTGTTGCACAATAATTTGCATCTGGGTAGTTATACCCCCGACATTTAGGTGAAATCGTTGAGGATTTTTATCTTCAATTAACGCTCGTAGCTTTTTGGGTACGGTGTTTGATTCCGTAGCCAAGTTTCTAATGTATGCCAAATCTATTTCCATTCTCAGCAATTTTTGGCGATCGCCCGCCAAAAACTGTTCTACTTCTTCAATGTTAAGTAAGTAAAATAAATAGGACTTACGCAAGAGCCATCTTGATAGAAGGATTTTCCAGTTGTTGAATTAAGTAGCGATCGAGAAGACCATTTTTTAGCTGATAGACAGTAGAATTCTTGGCGATCGCCAAATCCTTTAAACGAACCCAAACAAGCA
>NZ_JBZNBU010000091.1:0-5223 GCF_058530065.1 Waterburya sp.
GCTTGCGGAGTTTTCTGAGTTTCTCGAATAAAAGTTCGGCTTCGGCTTGACGGGGATTATAATTGGTCTTGATTTTATGTTTCGATCTGCTAACGGCAATTTTTACGGACAATCGATTTAATAAAACATCCCAACTGCGTTTATTGAGCTTCAAAACGGGATAGCCGTCGGTAGTTTGCCCTACCAAACCTTGATGAATTAAAGATCTGCCGAGCATCTTCCATTCATTAGTAGTTCGACCTTTACCAATGCCATAGGTAGATAGTAAATGATGTCCGTATTGACGGATTTTTTTATTTCTCGAACCAATTAAAACATCTACTATGTGAGTCAAACCAAACTTTTGTTCGCAACGAGCAACACAAGAAAGGAATTTTTGGGCTTCCACCGTCCAATCTTCTATGGGTTTGGGATCTAGACAATTATCGCAGTTACCACAATTACCGCTATATCTTTCGCCAAAATAACGCAAAATAATCTTGCGACGACATAAATTACTCTCTGCATAATCGATGGTTTGACGCAGTTGTTGGGTAGCGATCTTCTGTTCGTTGGGGTTAGATTTCTGTTCGATAAAATGTTCGATGGTACGGCGATCGCCATAACCAAAAAATAAGATAGATTTAGAAGGTTCGCCATCTCTCCCCGCCCTTCCCGACTCCTGATAGAAGTTTTCTAGACTGCCTGGCAAATCGTAGTGAAACACAAAGCGCACATCGGGTTTATTAATACCCATACCAAAAGCCACCGTCGCCACAATTACTCGCACGTCATCCCGCAAAAAACCAGTTTGATTTTTATTCTTGGCTGAAGCGGACAAATCGCCATAATAAGGCGCGGCTTGTACTCCATCCTTTTGCAATCTGTTAGCAAGTTCGATAACTTTTTTGATGCTGCGACAATAAACAATTCCCGCCCCCGACTGGAGACGAATTTCCCGCAATAGCTTGGGATATATATTGCCATCCTTGGGCTGTACCTCATAGGTAATATTCGGGCGATCGAAACTAGCAACGCTAATGTCAGGCGATCGCAAGTTTAATTGTCGAATGATATCTTGCTGTACTCGTTTGGTGGCAGTAGCAGTCAGGGCTTGAATGGGAACTTGAGGATAGCGTTGGCGTAATAGTTTAAGCTGGCTATATTCGGGGCGAAAATCATGCCCCCACTGGGATACACAGTGGGCTTCATCAACGGCGATCGCGGCAATACCTACCCTAGAGTTTATTAAGTCTAAAAACTCTCCAAAACGCTCTTTCAAAAGCCTTTCTGGGGATACATACAACAGCTTGACTTTATTTTCTAAAATAGCAATTTGATGCGATCGCCTGGTTTCATATTCCAGATTGCTGTGAAGACAGACTGCATTGATACCATTATCTTGCAAAGCATCTACCTGATCTTTCATCAAAGCAATCAGAGGACAAACAACGATCGTAATGCCTTTTCTTAACAAAGCAGGTAACTGAAAGCAGAGGGATTTACCTCCACCAGTAGGCATTATGGTGAGCAAATCTTTTTTTTGTAAAGCTGCTTCGATAATCTTTTTTTGTCCCGATCGAAAAGAATCGTAACCGAAGTAGTGTTTTAACGCTTCTTCCAAGGAGGCAAAAGTAGACATGAGCAATCGTGCAAAATTAATTTATCCAGCTATTTACCAAATAATTTTACCGATTAACGGCTACACTATAAGTCTACAATTCGATCGCGATCGCTGCTTCTTAGTCTTGAAGAGTAACAGAAGAAGTATATTCTCTAGCTTGAAGAGTCTTGATATTTCCTTCGACATTTTGTTCGTCGCCCAAATGAACAAACCAACCATAACAAGCTATAGTAAATACTCCTACAGCCAAACTCAATTTTGCATAATGACGATCCCAATAATGAGCAATTTTTTGCTTTAACAAATTACCAGACGATGAGTTGCGATCGCTTTGCTTAAATTGGGATATAGTACGCTTGAGTTTAGCTTTTTGAAAAGATATTTCGTAACTTAAATCTTCTTTATTTTTAGATTTTTGTTGTAAAGCCTCAATAATTTCTTTCAGGGCAATAGAATCATTTACTCGATCTTCTAAGTCGAATAATTTGGGTAATTGAGCATCTAGACTAGCTAAAATAGCTCTCGATCGAGCATTAAAGCGATCGCGATCGACTTTGCCATGAGAATAACGTTTTAATTTACCTAATTCTTCAGGAATATGACTCAAATTATCTTGAATAACTTGCATCTGACAGATTAATTCTAGCCATTTCTCCAACAAAACAATCAAACTATCAATATCTTTGGGTTCTAGTTCTTGCTCGATTTTTTCTGGCATTTTAATTATTATTCATTAGCTAAAATCTTTTTTATAAAATTAAAGATATCAATAGATAGTAGATCTTAATCTGTCCACAAGAATATCTTTGATTAAACTTATTGTATCGCGTCAAAAAGCAACTAATAAGCTACCAACTTCAATAATATCCTTTATGGCAAATATTTATATATTTTATATATAAAAAAACTATAACTACAATTATAATTTTAAAAAAATACATCTAAAGATAGATAGATTTTGATTAAACTCGATGTGGATAATAGTAAGTTAACTTTATTTTTTCCTACCTACCTACATTATTAAAAACTAGGAACAGTGACATATAGAGCAGGATCTTCATATTTACCATTCACTTTAAATCGAAAATCCAAATGCGCTCCCGTAGACCAGCCCGAACTACCTACCTGGGCAATTTTTTGATTTTTACGAACTTTCATCCCCTCTTTGACGGTAATAGAATTATTTTTTAAATGTCCGTAAATGCCTAATTTACCGTTACCGTGATCGACTTCGATCCAATTACCTAACTGTCCGCCACAAAAAAGATTGCCAAAGTCGTAGCAGCCCGATACCACCCTCGTTACAATGCCATTTCCTACAGCTACTACAGGAGATCCTAAAGGCGCGCCATAATCAATACCTTGATGAAACTGGAGTTGATAGCTATAAGGTCTTTTGCGCCAACCAAAAGGACTCGCGATTCTCTTGGTTTCTGGAGCGGGATTGGCTAATTTGGTTTCTTTAGGCTTGAAAGTACTATTAGTTTTGGGATAAGACACCATCAAACTACTGCGGGATAATTTGGGGAATTTTTGAGGAGTTTCAATTGCTACTCGGTTTTTTTTCGATTCTAAAAAGTGATTGGATTTAGATAATGTTTCAGATAATAATATATCTCGATTTAGTTGACTTTTTGTGTTGCTTTTCCCAGGTTCTTGCCAACTAAAAAAACAGTCTAAATTACCCGATTGATTGCCCAATACTGAAAATTGCTCGCTTGGTAGATTTGATGATAGTTTCAAAGTTGTTTTACATCCTGGAAACATAGAGCCAGATAGTAAAACTTGCCCAATATTTTTTAACCAAAGTTCCGAATATATTTTCGATTTACGACTATTTTTGCTTTTAAAAGGTATACAACGATCGAGCTTAAAGTTTAAACTGCAAAAGCTTGCTAAATTATTGTTTGTTTTGATTGTGCTAGGCAAAAAAGTTTTTATTTCCTCAGTAGCAACTGCCTTAGCAACAGGTAGCGGAATCATTACTGTTGCACACAATCCTAATAATATACTTCTTGCCATCTCTTAACTAATTTTTTAGTATTTATGTGTAACTCTAATAGGACTCACTTTTTACAGTATTATCTCTTACATATATTCACATATTTTTGTCTTATTCTGGATATTTTACAAGAGACAATTAGCTAAAGATAATTTAGAGAAAACACTTATGCAATACAATTCAAGATTTTTTTCTCGTCCCCATTTTAGTCAAATTTGCTTAGTGTCAGCCTCCTTAGGTATGGCTGTTTTAGTCAATGGCTGTGGTAATCAAGAGTCATCCCAATATGAAGCAACTTCTACGGCGACTATTACTTGGCGAGTTCCTTACTACGAAGGCGATATAAATAACGATAAACGCCCTCGATATGAAGAGTTTGAGTCGGTATCTTTAACTAGCATTAACGGACAAGAGCCTGAAGGGGCAGTACGCCAAGACGACAAAGGTATTTGGTGGCCCAAAAATCCTCCCAGACCGAGTGTAGACCAAATAGAAGCTGGTAAGCAAAAACCATACGAAAAAATAGGCAAACTTGAAGCACTACGGCAAGTAGAGTACCGAGTCAAATATAACCAAGATGGGGAGAGAATTAATTTGCCCACCAATTATTCTGTATACCGTCAAGTAGTTAAAGCCTATCCAGACATTCCATTGAACTTCACTATGGGTATTAATAATGGTTCGGTCACCAAAGCAACTCCCGTAACCAACTCAGTCAATTAAAGTAACTAACTAGTCTGGTAGTTGATACAATATTTGAGCAGCAAAATTCAGTAAATCAATCAAATCAAGCAGGATTTATGACCACTTTTTCCGAATCAACTAGCACCGAATCCATGAAATATGGAGAAAGAGCGATCGCCGAAGGAGAATTAGTCACCTTCCCCAACCCACGAACTGGTCGTAAATTTAACGTTAATATTACTTTGCCTGAATTTACTTGTAAATGCCCTTTTTCTGGTTATCCTGATTTTGCCACTATATATATTACCTATTCTCCCGATGAAAAAGTAGTCGAATTAAAATCATTAAAACTCTACATTAATAGTTATCGCGATCGCTATATTCCTCATGAAGAAGTTGTCAACCAGATTTTAGATGACTTCGTTGCTGCTTGCGATCCTCTAGAAGCAACTGTCAAAGGAGACTTTACCCCTAGGGGTAACGTTCACACTGTGATTGAAGTTCATCACGAAAAACCCACTAACAGTTAGAATAAAATGGTAAAGTTTTGTTGATTTAACTAGACAAAAAATAACATTATGACTAAAAGCGATATCGAACCCAGCGTTACCCCCAATTTAGAAACTCCTAAATTTGGTTTTAACTCTTATGCAGAAAGATTGAATTCTCGTGCAGCCATGCTTGGTTTTGCAGCAATCTTATTAATTGAATACCTTACAGGTAAAGGTTTCTTGGCTTGGCTTGGCTTAGTTTAAAGGATAAAAAATAAATGAGGGATGAGGAATAGGGAATAGGTAACAGGTAATGGGTTTTGCTTATCTCTAAGCCTTATTATTTCCTGAATTACCTAGTCGTTTAGTTCCCTCATCTCAAATCTAGACTGACGGCTAAAAAATAATTGGGAAAGACTTTCGGTAGGTTATTAGAAGTAGCA
>NZ_JBZNBU010000092.1:0-10778 GCF_058530065.1 Waterburya sp.
GCTTCCCGTACATTTTACGGTTCGGTAATCCGCATATTCTTTGGTTAACTTGTGTTAGTCATTTTTGTATCCAACTGAACGATAGTCATACCCTTCTAGTTGCTAGAAGCTCCTACTACCAACGAATCGCACTATTTCCACTACTGAAGATAATCGTCGGGCTTATCACGAACTAATTTTAACTGCTCTTAATTTGAATAATAATTAAACTATTCCGCCGTTGCGATAAAACAGCCATAATACCGAACCAACCAAAATCAAACAAAATATACCCGCAATTCCAGCAAGAGGTTGCTGATTTAACCCTGTTAACCAAGAATTTTCTTTTTTGTAGGTTAACAAATTTGCCGAATCAATACAGGTTAAACCACAAATCCAACCTGCGTGCAAACCAATCGCCAAATTCAAATGGTTACTATCGACTATTCTTGCTCCTACTAAAATTATTCCCATTAAACATAAACCAGGTATCTGCGGTATGGTTTTTTTTCTTTCCCAAACTAAATGCAGCAAGGCAAATATCAGACTGGAGATCGCCGCAGCATCTAAATTAGTATAGTCTTCAAGCAATATAGTGAAAATGTAACCGCGAAATATTACTTCTTCAATCGCGCTAATAAATAAACTTAATAATAGAATTGGTAAAAAAGAACGAATTAATTCTGATAAATTAGACCAGTGCCAATCTACTAAATTAAACCAAGATTCTAAAAGGAAAATGATAATTAAACTAATCAGACTTAAACATAGACCTGATAGTATAGAAATAAAGACATGGGAGTGAAAAACCAATCCTAAACTGGCAAAAGGCAAACTTGCTGTTTTCATCCCCCAGCTAAGTACTAGCGGGCTAAGGATATACAAAGATCCTAATAAAATTAGCTTTTGTTTTGGTGTTAAAATTCGATCTGGCTGCCAATCAATTGACCGAGATATGAGAACGGCGATCGGTAACCAGATGATAGCCCAAACTCCGAAAAATCTAGCTACTTTTATCAAGGATGTATCCAACATCTTAAAATATTTTAGGTAACAGTAGATCGCCCTCGCAATCGACGGCGATTCGATCCAGAAATATTATTTAATAACGATTAATTTTCTGCTGCTCCGTTTTCTTCACCATCAATTTGTTTGAGATGAATGTGCTTGTAACCTAGTTTGATTTCAAACTTATCACCCTCTTTCAAATTCATTGCTTGAGTGTAGGTAGATCCAATTACAATTTGACCGTTTTTATGAACGCTTACTCGATAAGTCGGTTCGCGTCCGCGACCATCTTTTGTGCCTTCTGGATCTAGAGGAACACCTTTGGCAGCAAGGACTGCATCGTAAAAGTCTGTTAAATTAACGCGAATTTGTTTATCTTTAGTGGTTGTAAAATAACCGCATTTTTTTGCGGTTTCTCGTCTAGGTAAATGGGATAGCTCTTTTACTTTTTGAAGTAAAGCTTTTCCCGTTAATGGAACTGTAGCTGTGTCGCTCATACTGTTTTTATTTTCCTCCAACTTTTATCTTATTAGAAAAATAATATTTTACTATTCAATTCTAATAGACATTATAAGAAATATACCGTTTTTTCTCTCAAATGTCACAATTGTTCGACGATAATTTGTTTTTTTTTAATATGTTCTGAGTTTCATTTTAGATTATTTAGTCTGATGTAACCAAATATTGTTTCGATTCAAGATTATTTTCAGGTTAGTTTTTCAACAAGATTTAGGCTTATGGTTATTTAAAATAATATCTAAATCGAGATTATCTCTGAGAGATATTGACTTTTGTTATTTTAAAATGCTCGTTGGTAATTTTAATAAATTAAGTATTTTTTAGCAATTTTGAAGAAAATAAAAAAACGACGAGATTAATCGTCGCGATCAAGTAGGATAAATAGACTGTATTTTAGTTTATTTTTTAATTTCTCTGATTTGACGAACTTTACAGGGACTGCCCCAAGCTACTTTTCCTTCAGAGATATGGCGAAATACAGTACTTCTTGCCCCAATAACAGTATTAGCACCGAGCGCCACTCCAGGAGCAATAAAGCAATCGCTAGCAACCCAAACCCCATTACCAATTGAAATGGGAGCGGTAATCAAACCAAAAGCAGAATCCGCAAGATCGTGACTGCCAGTGCAAAGATAAGATTTCTGCGAAATAACACAATGACAGCCAATCTTAATTTTATCTACGCTGTAAAAAACCACATCATCTCCAATCCAACTAAAATCGTCGATCGCCACTTTCCAAGGATAGATAAATCTAGCACTAGGACGAATGACTACCCCTCGACCAATTTTTGCTCCAAATAATCTTAGCAGCCAAATCCGAAAACCATTAAAGTTATGCAAACTTAGTGGGAAAAAAACTCCTTGCAAAAACCACCATAAGATTACTACCCATTTAGGTCTGCCAAAATTATGTTGGGATGGATTATATTGCCTCAGATCTACCCAAGATTTTGCGTCTAAAATCGGCATCGATTCAACCGAATTGTTGGTATTAGAAGTCATCTTTCAATTTTTCAATCGGACAACAAAGACTAACACAACTAAGACAGTCAGACGAGTAATTCTGTCTAGGATAGGCACTATAGAGACCCAATCAATAATTATGTCCGAAGCTATGAGATCTGTACTTCAAACATTGCTAAACTTTAAATACTGATAAGCAAAATTAAGCTAGTAGTGATTAATTACTCTTATCAAAAATATTGGATTTAATTATACTCATTTTGTTTTGCTTGCTACATCATTTCCCAAAAATACAAGCTATCAATGAAACTGGGAAATGAGACAACAATCTAAACTGAAATTTTATCGAGTAATCTTGATTAATATCGATTCGCAAAAGTTAATATTAGTATATAATTGCTGACAAATTAATTTTACGTACCTAAAAATTACTACTTTTCCCAGACGGTTTATAAAAAGCGGTATTTATTTTTTATCCCTCAAAATATTCACTATGAACACAACCCAAACTAAGCAGACATCTAAACCCCATGTAGTTATTGTGGGTGGTGGTTTTGGCGGACTGTATGCAGCAAAATCTCTCAAAGATGCTCCCGTAAAAGTAACTTTAATTGACAAGCGGAATTTTCACCTTTTCCAGCCCTTATTGTATCAAGTAGCAACAGGTACTTTGTCTCCTGCAGATATTGCTTCACCACTGCGCGTAGTTTTGAGCAAACACAAAAATACCCAAGTACTACTAGACAAAGTAACAGATATCGACCCCGAAGCCAAAAAAGTTTTCTTAGAAGACCGAGAAGAATTAGACTACGATGCTTTGATTGTAGCAACGGGCGTTAGCCATCACTATTTTGGTAACGATCAGTGGCAAGATGATGCGCCAGGATTAAAAACAGTCGAAGATGCTTTAGAAATGCGCCGTCGGATCTTTATGGCATTTGAAGCAGCAGAAAAAGAACCAGATCCCCAAAAACGCAAAGCATTATTGACTTTTGTGGTTGTAGGTGGAGGTCCAACAGGAGTAGAATTAGCTGGTGCGATCGCAGAAATTGCTCATCAGTCTGTTAAAGACGATTTTCGCGATATCGATACTACCCAAGCAAAAGTATTATTGTTCGAGGGTATGAATCGAATTTTGCCTCCTTATCCCGAACAATGTTCTGCTGACGCTCAAAAAGCCCTAGAAGATTTGGGGGTAGAAGTACAAACTCAAACTTTAGTAACCAACATTGAAAATAAATCCGTTACCTATCGTCAGGGAGATGAAACTAAGACAATCGATGCTCATACAATTTTATGGGCTGCGGGAGTTAGAGCTTCCTTTATGGGTAGAGTACTAGCAGAACGCACTGGTGCAGAATTAGATCGTGCGGGTAGAGTAATTGTCGAGCCAAACTTAAGTATCAAAAACTATGGCGATATCTTTGTAATTGGTGATTTGGCTAATTTCCCCCACCAAGGAGAGCGTCCTTTGCCTGGAGTTGCTCCCGTAGCTATGAAGGAAGGAGAATATGTTGCCAACTTAATTGTCAAACGCCTTCAAGGAAAAGAAGTCGAACAATTTACTTATAAAGATATTGGCAGTATGGCGGTAATTGGTCAAAACAAAGCCGTTGCTAATCTAAACTTTGCCAAACTATCTGGGTTTGTCGCTTGGATTATTTGGATTTTCGCTCACATTTATTATTTAATTGAATTTGATAATAAATTGGTAGTAATGATTCAATGGGCGTGGAACTACATTACTTTAGGTAGAGGTGCGCGCTTAATTACCGAAAAACCAGCCTTGCAATTGGAAATCGAGCCTCCTAAGAAAACAGAAAAAACTGCTCCTCAATCAAAAGAGCCAGTATCAGTTTAAAGGATGAGGGATGTTTACAAGAAATTGTCTGTAAATAAAAAATAAAGCTAATTACTTTGGGTAGCAGGGTAGTGGAGCAGAGAGATAGAGGAGTAAAATTTCATCTTCTTTATCTCCACCACTTTGTTTATTTTTAATTTTTGTTTGACAAACACTCTCTAAGGAGCGGGATTCATACTAGATTATTCAATCTAAGTTAATACTTAGCTGGTACAAAATTTTGAGTTTCCATGGGCGGACGCTCGTATTCGATATCTTTTTGACGGGGAGGTAATTCGATTTTTTTAGGCGGTAAATCTTCGTAAGGTACTTTACTCAAAAAATGATTGATAAAGTTAAGTCTCGCTCTTTTTTTGTCGTCTGCATCAACCACATTCCAGGGGGATTCGGGAATATCAGTAGCAGCAAACATATCATCTTTTGCCCGAGAATATTCTACCCATTTTTCCCTGGCTTTTAAATCCATCGGACTAATTTTCCAGCGTTTGGTTGGATCTTTGATGCGATCTTGAAAACGTTTTTCTTGTTCTTTATCGCTTACGGAAAACCAATATTTCAGCAAAATTATGCCCGAACGCTGAATCATAATTTCAAATTGTGGGCAAGAGCGCATAAACTCATTGTATTCTTCATAGGTGCAAAAACCCATGACTTTTTCGACTCCCGCTCGATTGTACCAACTGCGATCAAAAAGGGCTATTTCTCCTGATGCGGGGAGATGGGGCACATATCTTTGAAAATACCATTGAGTTTTTTCGCGATCGCTTGGAGTTCCCAAAGCTACAACTTTACATACCCGAGGATTCAAGCATTCACTAACTCGTTTGATTGCACCGCCTTTTCCTGCTGCATCTCTTCCTTCAAAGATAACCACAATCTTTAAACCTTTATACTGTACCCATCTTTGTAATTTGACTAATTCTATTTGTAGCTTGGCTAATTCTTTTTCGTAGACTTTTTTGCTTAGTTTGTTGGTTTTTTGTCCTTGTTCTTTAAGCTCTGTTTTTTCTTTACCATGAGATTTTTTTTTACCCATAATTAATTTGTACCAAAGATTATTTTGAGTAAATAGGAAATATTTACAATTAAGTTCCTGTAAATTTTATCCCTTTAAAACTCTTAAACCCTTAAGTGATAGTCTTTTGAAATAGAACATAAAATATCTTTGTGAATTTAACTATTTCTAAGTCTTAGATGACTCTAAAGATAATAAAAATCTCTCGATGGCACGGAGGTAAGAATATTCTCCCGAACGATAAATCCGAAAATGTTCCCCTTCAGGGATATAAAACAGTGTTTTTGGTTCGGGGGCAGCATAGTATAGAGAGCGACTCATTTTGTAGCTAACTATAGGATCGTTCGTGCCATGTAAAAAAAGAACGGGAACTGCCAGCGAACGCACTTTTGCTAAAGAATTAAAACGCTGAGTTAAAATTAGGTTCAAAGGAAAGATTCTCAAGCCAGGACGAAACCTTTTTATTTGTTCGGGCATCGACGTAAAAGAGCTTTGAACGATCAAGGCAGCAGCATTATTTTGTTTGACCGCAAGATCGATCCCGACTGCGCCTCCCAAAGATTCTCCATAAATAATGATGTTTTGAGGGACAATTTTTTTATCTTGAGTTAAATACTGCCAAGCTGCTTGACTGTCTTGATAAAGTCGAGACTCGTTAGGCAATTTTCCTTCACTCAAGCCATAACCGCGATAATCTATAGCCAAAACCGAAAATCCTAGCTGTTGCAATCCTTTAATTCTAGACAAACTACTATAGTGGGTCTTACTGCCACCGCGACCACAAAGATAAAGAACTGTTTTGGGTGTGGTTACAATGTTGATGGGTTCGTCAGGGAGAGTAACGATAGGTTCTTGTTTGCTGGGCGCGTCAAACCACCAGCCATGAATCCGAGCTTTAGACTGGGGGACATCGATCCAAATATCTTGATGATTTAATTGAAAGTCTGAATCTCTGGGAGCGACAGTTACACTATGAGGACTTTGCTGATAAATAAGATAATCTTGCCGAAAATAAAGAAATAGACAAATTAAAAGATAAACAGCTACTCCTATAGTTAAAGCAAAGAACGCTATTTTAGATAAATGGCGATTGCTTTTGCGTTTGTAATATCCTTCATAAATGCGATTCCGTTCCAAAAACCTCATTTTCTCTTCCCTTCCACCATTCGCCTAATTTGAGTAAATCTGACTGGATATCTTCTAATTCTTCAAGATATTCTTGAGGAGAAACCGTATTTTTTCTTTCTTGGAGCTTTTTAAGCCTCAACTGTACCAATAACCAAGGCTTAGATATTCCATCTGTAGCTTCGATATACTGAGCTAATTCTTTGCTATTCATTAATGAGGATAGTTTTATATAATGTTTTCTTATCTATCCTTTAAAGATAACTCATTTACCTTCTAATAGAGTATCTAAATTTCAGTTGAGAAAACAATACACAATTTTGCTTAATTCCCTCCCTTTGATTTACAAGCAAACCCTATTAAGTCAGCCTTTTGGCGTAAGTAAGCTTAATCTACTGATGAGAAAATAATGACCTAAATCGAATTAAATGTATTCAAATCTTCAATAAACAATAAACAAAGTTAAAGATGGCAAAATACAACTAATGATAGATTTAAAATTTATGTTAGGAAAACAAGACAAAATTTTGCTTGATTCAATTTAGTCATGCAGAATTAATTTAATAGTTAGGGCTGGATAAAAGTTCAATGATTTTTAAATAATTTTGAGATTGCAACTATTTCTTAGACAGAAAGACTAGAACCAGCAGAAATCCTCAAAGTTCTCGATCGCTAAAAACCTAATAGCTACGAATGTTGTAAATTAATGTAAAGTAAACCACATCGGGGTATGTCAGTGACAGCAACTAAACTATTAACGAACAACATTTCATTACCAGCTTTGGGGATTGGTACTTGGTCTTGGGGCGATCGCTTGTTTTGGGGCTATGGCTCTAGTTAC
This sequence comes from Waterburya sp., assembly GCF_058530065.1. Classification (NCBI taxonomy): domain Bacteria; kingdom Bacillati; phylum Cyanobacteriota; class Cyanophyceae; order Pleurocapsales; family Pleurocapsaceae; genus Waterburya; species Waterburya sp. Next base: position 7,314 of record NZ_JBZNBU010000092.1, read on the forward strand.
GGAGAAGCAGAAGTCCAGCAAGCTTTTGAAGCTGCGATCGCAAAAGGGGCGACTTTTTTCGATACTGCCGAAGTATATGGTTTGGGAGAATCAGAAAGACTACTGGGAAAATTTATCAAGCAAACTAACCAACCAGTACAGATCGCCACCAAATATTTTCCTTTACCTTGGAGATGGGATAAAAAAGCAGTAACCGATACTTTAACTGATAGTCTCAAAAGACTCGATCTAGAACAAATAGATCTATATCAAGTGCATATGCCCTTTGACTTTTTTATGGGTCAATCTACCTTAATGGAAGCGTTGGCAGATGAAGTAAAACGAGGTCGCATTCTCACTGTGGGAGTTAGCAACTATTCAGCTACCCAAATGCAGCAAGCTAAGGAACTCCTGGCAAAATATGATGTTCCTTTAGCTGTTAATCAAGTTCGTTATTCTCTATTAACTAGAAACATCGAACGTAATGGCATCTTAACCACTGCTCGCGATCTGGGAGTGACCATTTTGGCTTATAGCCCTTTAGACCAAGGTCTTTTAACAGGCAAATATACCCCTGAAGATCGAGAAAAAGTCGTAGGTGCGAGAAAACTAGATCCCAAATTTTCAGCTAGTGGTTTAAAAAAAATAAAACCAATTATCGATCGCTTGCAACAACTAGGAGAGAAGTATCAAAAAACCGTAGCTCAAGTAGCTCTTAATTGGTTAATAGCCCAAGAAAATGTAATTCCTATTCCTGGAGCGAAAACCCCTCGACAAGCAGCAGAAAATGCAGGGGCGATGGGCTGGAATTTGAGTACTGAAGATGTGGAACAACTTAGTTCTCTAAGTTCTAATTCTTAAATAATATCGATAAAGATTTTCTTGAAGAAGAAGTAAATCAAACTATTACCGATAAAATATAAGTAATACAATTATCACATCACGCCCAATCTAAGTAAAGTAAAGTTCAAGACATAACCAAACCAAGATTTAGGCTAATTTCAAATATATTATCTTTAAATAAATTTAGGAAAATCTATGACAGCGACATTTTGTGAATATAAGCCAGGCTTAGAAGGTATTCCTGCGACAAAATCTAGTATTAGTTTTGTTGATGGTCAGAAAGGTATTCTCGAATATAGAGGAATTGCCCTCGAAGAACTAACTAAAAAAGGTAGTTTTTTAGAGACGGCATACTTACTAATTTGGAACAAATTACCTAGCGAACAACAGCTCAAAGAATTCCAAAACGATATTCTCCACCATCGTCGTATTAAATATCGCATTCGGGACATGATGAAGTGTTGTCCCGAAACGGGACATCCCATGGATGCCTTGCAAACCTCTGCCGCAGCTTTGGGCTTATTTTATTCTCGTCGCGCTTTAGACGATCCTGAATATATTAGAAAAGCTGTAGTGCGTATTTTGGCAAAAATTCCGACCATGGTGGCTGCGTTTCACCAGATGCGTCGCGGAAACGATGCAATTAAACCTAACGATAATCTCGATTATGCAGCTAATTTTTTATATATGCTGACAGAAAGAGAACCCCATCCCTTAGAAGCTAAAATATTTGATGTTTGTTTGACTCTCCATGCAGAACATACCATCAATGCTTCTACTTTTTCAGCCATGGTAACTGCTTCTACTTTGACCGATCCCTATGCAGTGGTAGCCTCGGCGGTTGGCACTTTAGCAGGGCCGTTGCACGGAGGAGCGAACGAGGAAGTATTATCGATGTTGGAAGATATTGCCTCAGTTGACAACGTCGAACCTTATGTTGAAAATTTAATAGCTAACAAGCGAAAAATCATGGGATTCGGACACCGAGTATATAAAGTGAAAGATCCTAGAGCTAAAATCTTGCAAAAGTTAGCGGAAGAACTATTCAGCGAAACAGGAAGCGATCTCTATTATGATATTGCTTTAGAATTAGAAAGAGTTATCGAAGGTAAACTAGGATATAAGGGCATCTATCCCAATGTTGATTTTTATTCTGGATTAGTCTATCGGAAGTTAGGCATTCCTAGCGATTTATTCACTCCCATATTTGCGATCGCTCGCGTAGCTGGTTGGCTGGCACATTGGAAGGAACAACTAGCTGTAAATCGTATTTTTCGTCCAACTCAGATCTACACTGGCGAGCATAATTCCCCCTACATTCCTATGGAAGAAAGATAGAGATAAAAGGTAGTGGGTAGTGAGTAGTGTAGAGACGTTCCATGGAACGTCCGTACGAGTAGTGAGTAGTGAGTAGTAGCACCTAGTCCTCCCATTCGTCCCCCCATACGAGGGCAAGCCGTCAGGGCGGGATAATAAGAGTAAACCGTCAAGCGGGATAATATCTCCTACTCTCCCAAATGTGTAACTGAAAGAACTGTATATTAACCCCATTAGGAGCTTCAACCACGATCGCCCTAGCACTTTCCAAATCATAGCTAGATATTTCCACTGGTTCAGATAACATCTCGATCTTGTTAGCTTGTAATTTTTGAATTAAAGCTGATAGATCGTCCACCGCAAAGGCGATCGCAAATAAGCCAAGATGGGGAGGCTTGGCAATATTAGCCAAAGACTTACCTTTAACCGAACATTGAATAAATTCCAATGCAGCATTTTTACTTCCAGTTTGATTGATAAATGCCATCCTCGATTCTGTACCTGGAGGAAAGTTCAGAATATTGTCAATCATTCCCGATGGTAATACTTTGTCGAAAACTTTGTTTAGTCCCAGGATATCTACATAGAACTTAGTCACTTCTTCGATGTCTTCTACCACTTGAGAAGTATCCAGCATAATGCCAAAATCCCCTTCAAATTCTGGTATTGGTTCGCTTACCCGTTCGATTAAGGCGATCGCCGTTTCATTAGGAGCAACCAGAATTGCTTCTTTGACAGTCACGGGAACCCAACTGGGGGTATAGGTAATGGGGGGACAGATAAATTGATAGCCTTTTTGTTTCAGTCTGGCATATGCCGCATCTACATTTTTGGCTCGCAGGGCAATGGTAAATAAACCATAGTCTGTTGTATTGCCTCCAGGACGAATATATTGTTCCGATCGCGGTTGGAATTGAATTAATTCTAGTAAGGTTGTCTGTTCGTCATTTTTGAGACAAACTGCCTTACCTGTTGTTTCTGGTGATAAGTTCCATAGCTGCTCGACAGTATTAGTATCCAGAAAATATTCGCCAACTACGGTCATTTGCAAAATATCCCGATAGAATTCCACCGATTCAGGCAGATCCTTAACGCTAATCAGAATTCGTGCAATTCCATTTTTAATCATTTTTCCATTTCCCGACATCTACCAGCATAATTATTCTAATGTTGTTAGTCCAATCTCATCGGGATGAACAATTGTCAGTTCTCTAATTTTGGTAAAATGTTTTGCCAAGTAAACTTTTTCACTCGCTCGAGGCTTTTCCGACTTAGTTTCTTCCTTTTGTTCTCATTTGAAAGTAAGTCTCGTATCGCATAAATCAA
>NZ_JBZNBU010000093.1:0-19482 GCF_058530065.1 Waterburya sp.
AAAACCAAATAGCAGTCCAGATAAAAGAGCAATTAATTTCTGTTTCATTTTCTCTAACTAATGACAAATCATGTTATCCTGCTTGACGGGACTAATATGCAATTAAGCGATCACATGATGAGTAATAAATACTGTAATAATCGCAGTAATCATAAAGGTAATTACCGCAATTAGAGAGCGGAATGATAATCTACCCAAGCCACAAACACCATGACCACTGGTACAACCATTTCCCATCCGCGTACCGACACCGACTAGAAAACCGCCAACAATCATGGCTACTGGTGCAAAAGAAGATACAGGGGTAGGTTCTGAGGCAAAAATATATTCATAAATCAAACCACCTCCCAGCATCCCTGCGATAAACAGCCACCGCCAATTCTCTTCTGACTTGAATTTGATTGCACCATTGACCATGCCACTAATACCAGCAATCCGACCATCAAAAGCCAGTAGAATAGTTGCACTCATTCCAATCAGCATCCCACCAATTAAAGCTGCAATCCAATTAACTTCTGCCATAATAAATATTATAATATTTACATTTGATTAAACAACTAGATAGTTATATACTAACATTAGTTTCTTGAAAATAGTAAGGAAGGTAAAATGCCACGGGAAGTAGGAGATCGTTATGTCTGCGAAAAGTGCGGAGCCCAGCTTGTGTATGAGAAGCCTTGCCCCTGTCCAGAAGGTATGCCTCATTCAGAGATTTGCTGTGGAGAACAGATGAAGCTGATGCCAAAACAGACGACCGCCAAGACAGGTAAAAATTGAGTGTTATAGCCCTAATATTGCTGTCCGCACCTTCGGACAGCACGGAAAACAAGTGTGATATCTTTATTTTTCTAACTCTTCACCTGCTGCTTTCCAACCGACGACGCGCCCTGACTGCACAGGAAGTTCCACCAGCCATTCAACCCAGGATAAAAAGACGCTTATTTTTCCATGGTCATAGTTTGCGATTGAAAAGCTAATACGAACTCGCTCTCAATCTATCTTAAGCAGCAGCAGTTTTAGAAATAGGTAATGATGAGGCATCGCCCAAACCGAACACGTTGGAATAGCGATTAAGTAGTCGTGCCAAATTAATTGACTAGTGAAGGATAGGTAGCAGGTAGTAGGTAGTAGCACCTAATCCCCCCGTCTCCTAGTCCCGTCTTCGCGGGATAATATCTCCTAGTCACCCAGTCTCCCAAATGTGTAACTAATTCTGCTTAGGTACTTATGTTGTAGGGTATATTTGTGGACATCAACCCAACCTTTATCATTGGCTAGAGGGCTTTGTTTGATAAAATCGGGTGCGCTCATCGGTGGGGTGACGTGGATCATGTCGTAGTGGATGCTGACTTCTTCTACCCCGTTATCAGTAGTGACATCAAAAAAAGCTTCTGGGGTATCGGCTTTAATTTCTTTGAGATTATGACCGAATCTGGTGGTTATTCCCCGCTTGGCAATAGATTGGAATGATAACGAAGTGCTAGAGAAAGATCGGGTGCATTTTAACTACGATGCCTTCGGCTAGCTGAGTCCTTCGGACTTGCTTCGCAACCGCAATCACAATTTTGACCATAATTAAGTCAATTGATGTTATTTTGTGCCCAAAAATTCGATTTTGTTTAACGCTTTTAAAGCTTGCATATCAAGGTTTGCATAAATTGTTTAACCGAGTCCTTCTTATCAACTGACTTTTGAGCTTAACTTATCACCAATAATTAATAACCATTAGAAATTTTTAATAATATTTTGACGGGGATTGAATTGTTCTAATTCCTGTAACTTTTGATATAACTCCTTCTCTTCAGGAGTAATTTCTTTGGGGGCAACAATTTGAATTTCTACTAGCTGATCGCCTCTTTCTCCCGATTTATCAAAATAACCTTTATTTGCCAAGCGCAATCTTTGACCCGATCGCACTCCTTGGGGAACGGTTACTTTAACCAAACCATCAATGGTAGGAACTTCGATCGCGCTACCTAAAATTGCTTCTGTGGGGGTAACGGGAATTTGACAGTAAATATTACCCCCTTGTATTTCAAAGAAGGGATGGCGAGCGACAGTAATTTTAAGATATAGATCGCCCCCTTGAATGCCCTGTCCTCTGAGACGGATGCGTTGACCGTTAAACATCCCAGGAGGCATCTCTACCTCTAGAGATCTACCATCTTCCAAGCGGATTTTACGTTTTCCGCCCCGATAGGCTTCATCTAAGCCAATGGTTAATTTAGCCTCAATATCGCGACGCTGGGGGATTACCCTTTCTCGTTTAAATCTACCAGGGCGATCGTCACTTACAGGTACTCGATCGGGACGAGGACGAGTGGCAGTAGGTCTTGTGGGTCTACGACCGTTATTATTATTACCCCGTCCAAAATTACCAATAAAGCTCTTCTTCAAAGACTGGTCGTATTGAACTCTTCTGGTTTGGTCTGATAATACTTCGTAAGCTTCATTAATGTCTTTGAACTTTTCTTCAGCAGCTTTGTTTCCCAGATTGCGATCGGGATGATATTTAATAGCCAGGTTACGATAAGCCCTTTTTATTTCGTTACTGGGGGCATTTTTATCAACCCCCAACATTTCATAATAATTACGCGTTTGGTTCATTTATCATTCAGCATCTAGCATTTAATATTATTCAGCATTCAACATTTAACACTCAGTATTTTTCGATGTCTAATGTTTAATGATTAGAACCATTCATCGTCTTCATCATCCCAGTCATCATTATAGGGAGTATTGCGCGGTGCGTTGCGATCGCGATAGCGGTCTTGAGGGGGATAATCATCTCGACCCCGACGGGAGTTTCTCGAAGGCTCTCTTCTGGGGGCATAGGGATCGGTGTTGCTATAAGGATCGTCATAACTAGGACGGCGATCGCGATCTCTGGGATCGTCGTATCCTCTTTCGGTCGGGCGAGAGCGATCGCCATAATCATCATAGCCCCGATCTGGACGACGAGAGCGGTCATCATAGCTTCCACCGTAATCGTTATTGCCAGGACGACGGGGTTGATTATTATAACCTCCACCATAGTCATTGTTGTAGTCGTTATATCCTCCCCCAAGATTGCCACTGCGCCCAGGAGGGGTACTATAAGGATCGCGACTACCACCGCCATAGTAGTCAGTTTGACGGGGATCGTAGGAATAATCTTCAGTTACATAATTATCATCATCATCCCCCAAGAAAGTTTTACGAATTGCCCCAAGGAAGTCGTCGTCGTCTTCATCGTCATATTGCAGTCTGATTTCTCGGTTTAGTTCGTAAAGAGTGTCTTGCAAGTCTGCTTCTGCCCGATCCAAAGTACGTTCGTCGTTTTCTTCTAGACTTTTTAAAATCTCCTCGCACAAAACATCGATGCGACGACGGTAATAGCTGGCGAATTGACTGCCAAAATCGAGGGTTACTTCTTTTAGCTTACGCTGCGCCCTGTCAGTTAGAGCTTTGGCGCGGTTGCGTTTTTCGACTCTTTCCCGTTTTGCCCTGTCTTCCTGGGCGAATTCTTCAGCTTCTTTGATCATGCGATTGATTTCGCTATCGCTGAGGGTGGAAGCACCCGAGACAGTGATTCCCTGTTCTCGACCAGTGGTTTTGTCTCTGGCAGTAACTTGTAAGATGCCATTGGCATCAATATCAAAAGATACTTGAACTTGAGGCACTCCCCTAGGGGCGGGAGGAATGCCTGTCAGTTTAAACCGACCTAATGATTTATTGCCACTTGCCATTTCCCTCTCCCCTTGCAAGACGTGAATTTCTACTACGGTTTGATTATTTTCTGAAGTGGAGTAAATATCAGAACGACGAACGGGAATAGTCGTGTTGCGAGGAAGAAGTTTGTTCATCACACCTCCAATGGCTTCTAAGCCCAAAGATAAAGGAGTCACGTCTAACAGCAAAATATCCTTAACTTCGTTGGTCATGATGCCCGATTGAATTGCCGCACCAATAGCCACGACTTCATCGGGGTTAACGTTTTGGTTGGGTTCGAGGTCGATATAATTGCGGACTAGATCCTGTACCATGGGAATGCGGGTCGAACCGCCCACCAAAACTACTTCGTCAATATCCATAGGACTAATTCCCGCGTCAGAAATAGCTCTTTTGAGAGGACGACGCAAGCGAGCGACTAAATCGCCACAAAGTTCTTCAAATTTTGCCCGATTGAGTTTTAATTCAATATGTTTTGGGCCATTTTCATCGGCAGTAATGAAGGGTAGGTTAATTTCAGTGGTGGGAAGTTTGGATAGTTCGATTTTGGCTTTTTCTGCTGCTTCGGTGAGTCTTTGTAGGGCTTGACGATCGCTTTTTCTCAAGTCAATACCTTCTTGTTTGAGAAATTCTTCTGCCAGCCAATCTACAATTCGGCGATCAAAATCGTTGCCTCCCAGTTGAGTATCGCCACTGGTGGATCTAACTTCAAAGACACCCTCGCCAATATCTAACACCGAGACATCAAAAGTTCCACCCCCCAAGTCAAAAACCATAATTGTTTGGGGACGACGGCGATCTAAACCATAAGCTAGGGCTGCTGCGGTGGGTTCGTTGATAATCCGCAATACCTCTAACCCTGCAATCCGTCCCGCATCTCTAGTAGCTTGTCTTTGGGAGTCGTTAAAATATGCCGGTACGGTAATTACTGCTCCAGTGATTTCTTCTCCCAAATAACGTTCTGCTTCTTCAGCTAATTTGCGGAGAATCATTGCCGAAACTTCTTCAGGGGCAAATTCTTTTTTTAGCTTGGGACAGCGAATTTTAATGTTGCCTAATTCGTCCCTTTTGATGGTGTAAGGGACTCTTTTGGATTCTGGTTGTAGTTCGGCATACTGACGACCCATAAATCTCTTGACACCATAAAAAGTGTTCTCTGGATTTAAAACGCTTTGTCGCCTGGCGAGTTGTCCGACTACCAAATCTCCATCCTTATTAAAGCCAACTACAGAGGGGGTAGTTCGCATTCCTTCTGAATTGGCAATTACTATAGGCTTTCCGCCTTCCATAACGGCGACTACGGAATTAGTTGTTCCCAAATCTATGCCGACTACTTTTCCCATGCGTGCAATGGTCTCCTAGAATCGTTCCCCAAAATATATATCTTACGAGCTTTTAATTCGTTTCGCTGTCTTAACACAATATAATAGGCTTTTATTTATTGTCTCAAGTTTACTTCAATCAAAACCAATCAATTATCTAACCCCATAACTATAATTTTTAATTCATACCTATTTTAACTACCATGATCTATTTAGACTCGGCACTAATAGAAGAAGTTCAAGCAGCCAGAGAAATGGGCTGGGTAACAGGAGTTACCACCAATCCTACTTTACTGAACAAAACTAACCTCGATCCTGAAGTTTGTCTCAAACAATTAACCGAGATTTGCCCTGGAGAATTATATTATCAATTATGCGCTACAGATTTTACAGGAATGGTAGCAGAAGCTAGAAAAGCTCAAGAAATTATTGGCGACAAAATTGTTTTAAAAATACCCGCTACTGAGTTGGGTTTTAGGGTGACGGCTCATCTTGCTTCAGAAATAGCTTGTTCGGTTACCGCGATTTATAGTCCTACCCAAGCTGTGGTTGCCTCCGAAGCAGGAGCAAAATATGCGATCGCTTACGTCAACCGCGCTACTAGGCTTTTAGGGGATGGAGTGGGTTTAGTTCGAGAAATGGCAGCAATTTTAAGTAATAGCGAGACTCAGATTTTGGCAGCCAGTCTGAAATCTCCCGAAGAAATTTCCGCTACCCTCCAAGCTGGGGCTGATGTGATTACAGTACCTATGTCCGTACTTAAAGCCATGACTACCAACGAGTTATCAGAAAAAACTGTAACGGAATTCTTAGATAAGGGAATTGGAATTAACCTGGTTTAATTGGGAACCTGAGTTTGGGATAAAAAAGTTGCTCGAAGAGAATAGTTATTACTCGACTTGATCAAAAAAACTGGAGCTTTTTAAAACTGCAATAACTCAAGTTGGTAGTTATCTGGAGTTGGTTCTACTTGCCAAATCAAAGATTCTCCAGGTTCTAAATCTACATCGATAAATAAAGACGATACTGGTTCGATAGCCTTGTCTTCATTACCTTCAAAAGACTTTAAATCTTCTGTCAGCAATCTTAAAATAATACCAGGTAGAATGACACAACCAGGAGTTACGCAGCATAATTCAAATCGCCACGAACCAGCTTCTGCTAAAGGAATAACTCTAAGTTCGTAGGGTTGACTGGCGATCGCAATTTTTTTCGCCAAACCAGAAGCAGAAACATTTTTTGCTTCTATAACCGCACCCCTAGCACCAACCATATCGGGAGCAAGTTCGATTTGTCTCCAGCCAAATTCAGCTGCGGTATTTGCCATTTCTTGCTTGAGCCACTGAAGAACGGGAGTCTTACTAGCTTCACCGCGACGTTGGGCTGCCAAACGACCGCATAAAGAAGGATTTTGAATTAGACCAGCCCAAGTTGGAAAAGGAACTGCTAATCTGGGCAATAGTTGCGAGGTATCGCCCAAACGTTGAATTAAATTTTCTGCTCGACTGGCTTCTAGTTCGGCAATTGACTCCACTTCTACTTGAGTTGTTTCTTCAGGACATAATTCTCTAGCAACCCAAAGAACATCAAGATCGGTAATTAATTCGTCATCGTTCAAGCTATAGGTGCGATCGCTATAATTCAAACTCCCTTGTTCTTTAAGTTTTTGATGAGTAGCATACCCCCAAACGCGGAGATAGCCGCTATCAAGACTCACTTGAACTGCAAGATAGTAATCTGCTTGAAACTGAGGGATATCTACCCATTCTTGGGGTACGCGCAACTCCCTTAAGTCTTCTGCTTCGCTGGGAATTAAAACTATTTTTGCTCCCGAGCTATCGATTTGAGTACCATTAACCAATTCCCAAAGATTTCTTTGCACGTTCTTATCTAACCCTGCTTTGGCAGTGGCATCTTCTTCTGCTTGCAACCAGGGCAAAAAAGCATCTAGAGCAACTCGGTTTAAATATTGCTGCCAGCGACTGGCAGGATTTCCTCCCTTAAGACTTTGCTGCCAAGCGCGGTCTAAAGTCTTGGAGTCGAGTTGTAAAACTAATTGAGTGGGGTTAAATAAGGTTTGGTTGATTGAGGTCATTGGGGTACTCCTGAAGGTGTTGATTGGGTTCTGCTCATTCTTGGTTGCCGTAATACCCAGCCAACCATTCTTCTAATAATGAACTGATGTTGTCGAGTACGTCCGATGTCAAAGTAATATGCATTGTCTCCCTAGTCCATTTTGCTAACTCTTTGAGCAATGCTTTGCGGGCGCGGGCTAGTTGACGAGAAATAGTATATTGTTGGGTGTTTAATTCTTTGGCAATTTCTGCTTGTTTTAGTCCTAGGGAATAATAGAGTTCTAATAACTTTTGCTCTTCTGGTTTGAGTTGTTCGATGGTGGCGACCAAAAATTGCCCGATATCGCTCTGTTGTTGGCTGCGTTGCTGGGCATCTTCATCAGCAATCATATCGCTCAACAAAGATTCGTCAACCTCCCCTACGATAGAATCGACAATTTCTCCCGATTCGTATCCTGGTTTGGGTTGATTGATAGAAGTGACATTAGGAAATAAATGAGCGCGAGCCGCTTTGACGCAGACCAACATCCATTTTTCCATATTTTCGGCAGTAGCTCGCTCTCTAGGAGTCGTTAGCGATCGCTCTTGATGGAAGAGATTGGCGATCGCAGTCCAAGTTTCTGGTTCTGGTTTGGGCAATTTACGGGTCGAACTGCCCCTTTCTGGTACGTAGATAGTTTTAAAACAATTCCAGGCTAGAACATATTCTTCGATAACTTCTGGATCTAGCCCCGCATCTGCTAAAGCTTCACTAATTCTTTTTTGGCTTAACTTGCGCAATAGCGACCAATCAGAACAAATATCAATTTCTCGTTTTTGTCTGAGGAGTTCTCGAATTAAATTACCAAAAGTGATACTGGCATAACTTTTAAGATTAAAACCCCGCTCGCGATCGAATCCTTTGAGGACTTTATCAATTCCTGCGATCGCTACCTGAAAACAATCAGACACTGTATATTGAGTACTGGTAAAACCAGTAATAGTTTTAGTTGAAGACCAGTAGCAAATTTCCTGCAAATAAGCAGCTAAATGTTCTCTAGCCAAACTTTGCGGTTGTTCCTGCCAGATTTTATGCCAATATAAGACCCAAAAATTTTCCGAACTTTCCGCAGATATTGTAGTCAAACATTGTTTCATACTGCGACGCAAGCGATTATCTATCGCCCAGCTACTAAAGCGATCGCAATCAAATTGAATAAAAGTAGAAAAAACTTGAACTGTGTCTTGGCGAGGGAGCATTAATAAACCCGACGATAAAAAATTTATAAAGAAAGTATCGTTAACTCTCTACTCAAAATACTACAAAATCTTAGTTTATCGATAGTATTCTTTTAAGCTTTTATTTGCTTTACCTAGCTAAATCTAAGAAATTGTAATTCTTACAATCGTTGATTTGTCTTGAAAATCAACATAACTTTATTAATATTTTTAAATGCTTACTTGTTACTCGCTAGTTGTAGTTAACCTGTGATACATTTTTGTTTGAAGCTAATGAGAAATTAAATATAAAGAAATAACTCGATAACTCTCTTTAATATAAGATTAATTTTTCCGCAAAGATATTGCAAAAAAGCTTTTGAGGCAGTAAAAATTTTAAACAAAACTCTAAATCTAAAACTGCCCGAACGCGAAAGCATAGATCGTACATTTCAATCTTTAAAATAAATTCTGTACAGAAACGCAATGGCTGGTAATTATTCCAACAGAACAGTAGTCAACACGAGTCCTTATATCGAGCTAGACAATCAAGGTAAAAAAGAAATCTTAAATTTGAGAGATGGCGTAAATTTTTTGGGACGAGATCCTGGTTGGGCAAACATCCAAACTCCTCAAGACTGGAATGTGGTCTCCCGCAAACAAGCAACTATCGAGCAAGAGGGTAATGGTTTTCGGATTTATGATGGCGATCGCAACAGCCAAAAACCCAGTGGCAATGGTATCTTTCTCAATCAATCTCGGATCAATCTGACAGAGGGCTATCTGCTCAAAAATGGCGAACAACTCCATATAGGTCAAGATCCGCGCTATCAGATTTCCTTGACTTATTTTAATCCCAGGCTGGGTGAAATGAGCATTCCCAGGGTTCGCAAATTGAGTCTTAAAGGCTTGCAGAATTGGCCTGTAGAGTTAGGCAGATCTCCCAATTCTCAAAATACCGCTTCTATGGAATTGGACGCGCCTACAGTATCCCGCCTGCACGCTACGATTAATCCCGATGGCAAGGGCGGTTACGTCTTAAAAGACAACAACAGCAGCAACGGAACTTTTGTTAATGGCAATCGTATTGAAAAGTCTTGCACTCTAACTAAAGACGATACGATTCAAATCGGTCCTTATGTGTTGCTGTTTACAGGGGAGTCTTTAGAATTAACCAACGCTACCAGCCAGATTCGGGTTGACGCTCACAAGTTGAACTTTAATGTCAAAGACAAAAAAGGTGCGACTTTTACCATCCTCAATGACGTTTATTTGGTTTTAGAACCAGGACAACTGGTAGCATTTGTGGGGGGTAGTGGTGCTGGTAAATCCACTTTGATGAAAGCTTTATTGGGTATTAACCCCATTACTTCGGGTAACGTTTATTTGAATGGAGACAATCTCCGCAAAAATTGGCCCGTATATCGCTCTCAAATTGGCTACGTCCCTCAAGATGACATTATTCACCGCGAGCTAACCGTAGAGGAAGTTTTGCGTTCTGCCTGTCAATTACGTTTGCCTCCCGATACTGATATTGACCAAGTAATTACCAATACCCTCGAACAAATCAAGCTGTCTCACGTCCGCAATACTCTAGTTTCGCGATTGAGTGGCGGACAGCGCAAGCGAGTCAGTATCGGGGTGGAATTACTGGCAGATCCCAAACTATTCTTTTTAGACGAACCTACTTCAGGACTCGATCCTGGTTTGGATAAAGAGATGATGCAGTTATTGCGAGAGCAAGCAGATCGCGGTAGAACTATTGCCCTGGTAACTCATGCCACAGACAACATCAAAATTTGCGATCGCATTGCCTTTATGGGTTTGGGGGGAAGTTTGTGCTTTTATGGTCCTCCTGAAGAAGCTTTACCCTTTTTCCAAAGATATGCGGGTAACTTTGAAGACGAACATTTTGATGGTTTTGCCGATATTTATATCGAACTTAATAAAGGCAAAAATAAAGAAGCGATCGCTGAAAGAGTCCGTTATTGGTCGGAAAAATTTGCCATATCCCCCGAATATAAATCCTACATTCAAAACTCTCTTTCTCCTGGCAAGGAAAACCAACAAGCGGCAAAATCCAATAGCACCAAGACGGGCATTTCACCCATCGCTCAACTCTCCTTACTCTGCAACCGTTATTGGAAATTAGTTAGTCGCGATCGCACTAGTTTAATTTTAAATCTTCTAGCAGGACCTATTACCATTGCCTTGACTGGTTTGCCGTTGAAAAATGAACAGCCCCTCAAGGTGCTGGAAGAGCCAGGAATTACTCAAGGTTCTCTAGCTTTAAGATTGCTATTTATTTTTAGCTGCGTGGCAATCTGGATCGGACTATCTAACTCAATACGCGAAATAGTTAAAGAAGGTGCGATCTATTTTCGCGAGCGTCTGCTCAATCTGAGGCTGTTGCCTTATTTAAGCTCTAAACTATTTATTCGCGGCGGTTTGGCTTTCGCCCAAACTTTGTTAATTTCCATTATCGTACTGCTAATTTTTGACGCTCCTGAATCGGCATTAATTCCTTGGTCTTTAGGCTTTTTTATCACTACTTTTTTAACCCTCTTAGCCAGTACTAGTTTGAGTTTGATGCTGTCGGCATTTGTTAAAACCGAAAACGAAGGCAATGGTATTTTGCCTCTGATTATGATTCCTCAGATCATTTTTTCGGGGGTATTATTCAGCCTCGAAGGTTGGTCGGGCAAACTTTCTTGGTTGATGCTTTCTCGTTGGTCAATTGGTGCCTATGGTTCTTTGGCTGATGTTAATGCAATGGCTCCTCAACCCAATCCAGTTTTAACCCAAGCAATCATCGATGATATCTTCAAAGCTTCTGATGTTTATAGTCCCACTTGGATTAATTTAGGTCTGAACTGGGGAGTTTTACTAGCTCACACTTTGATTTATGCTACGGTAGCTTTGATTGTCTTGCGTCGTAAAGATATTTTTTAGTTTTATTAACGATGTCGGGCAAAAACCACTGTGTCTAGTACCTAACGCACCATGACCCTTAGAGGAGAACAATTAACTCTTAGCTGTATTGGTAAGCGGGTTAAGTTAATCCTTAACGTGCCAAATTATTTTAGAGAAATCTACGAAACTTGGGATTTTAGAGGGGCAACAGTTACTTATACTAAGCAGACAAGACAGTTCTGGGTACGACTGGTTTTTGAACATCCCGACCCAGAAAAACTAGAGCATGGCGACGTACAAGGCATAGATAGAGGACTCTATCATCTCTGCTCTACCCACGATGGTAAATTTTTCTCCTCGAACAAAATTAGGGCTACTCAAAGACGTTACTTATACAATCGAAAACAGTTACAGCAAAAAGGCACTCGTTCGGCTAGACGTAGATTAAAAGCTATGTCTGGACGCGAGAAGCGGTTCATGCGAGATGTTAACCATTGTGTAAGTAAACAGTTAGCCAATCAACCAGAATATCGGATATTTGCTCTTGAAGACTTATCAGGAATACGCAATCAGAGACGAGGCAAAAAGCTTAATAAATGGTTGTCTAGCTGGTCATTTTCGCAATTAGAATTTTTCTTAGGTTACAAAAGTGTAGCTTTGGGGAAAGAAACTGCTTTTGTAGATGCCAGATATACTTCACAGCGATGCAGTAGATGTGGGAATACTAATCGGGCTAATCGTAAAAAGTCTAGATTTCATTGCCGATCCTGCCATTTTCAGGAACATTCTGACATAAATTCGGGACTTAATATTCGAGATAACTATTTCCTTTCCTCTACCAATCGGTCGGAGGAACAGGCTGTTGTCAATCAGCCCATCGTGACAGCTTCGCGCTAGTTACAAGCGACGCGGGCTTGTCCCCGTTGTAATTGACGTCTCATAAAGTGGAATTGCTTGGTATATTCATCATTAATTCCTATATGTAATCTTAAAAACTACTTGTGTAGATATTTTTGAGAAATTTGCTAACCTCTACTTGGCAAAAATTCTGCTTGGTTTTTATGGTCAATAACTATAATTTTGACTCGATTTAACCAAATAAAACCAAATTATCTCTCTTTGGCTAAAAAAAAGAAATCTTGTTTTTAGTGTTTTACAATACCATATCAGTATTTTCTACTAGAATTTTTAACCTTTTTCTGCATTCTTAATGAAGCTAGTATAAAGGGATAGATAGTTTTAAGATAAGCGATTGACAGTAAGGCAAACACTGAGTTATACATTTATCTATGACTTAAGTATATTCCCTTAATTAGAAATACTTAGTTATTATTATGTAGATATTATTAATATTTTTGGAAGCTCAATCATTGTCTGAAACCTTGATTAAATCATAGATAAAACAGTAAGACGATCGCACTAATTTATATAAGCAAGGGATTGAACTACTGAAATTTTAACGATCTGATTCTGAAGACACCACTAAATCGAAAAGCAAGTTTATGTTAGACAAGTTTTCTAGCCCTCCAGATTACAAAATAGGTAAAAGCTATTTAGGTAATGAAATAGCTGGTAATAGAGATCTCCGCTCTCCTGGCTATATCAAGCTAGCTGGTAAAGAACTATCATACAGATCGAAAATAGTTATATTGGTAATTTTAGATAGTATTGCTCTTTGGTTGGGGTGGTCTGTAGCCTATGCTCCAAGCTGGCAAGATTTCAATCTTAATATTATGAGACCAAACTCAGAAATATCTAGTTTATTCTCAACTGTATTAGTATTTACTATCTTCCTTTTTTCAGCTTTCGATCTCTATCGTAAAGGTGATAGAAGTAGAAATATTTTTAGTTCGATTAAAGCTGTTTTTTTGTCTCATTTAGCCGTAGTGCCAATCGTACTCAAATTTTACGATCGAGGCATCATTGAAGAGTTAGTAGTGGCAGCTTTATTGACCACTACTTTAATTGTTTTTCAGCGTACTACTCTTAATTGGATTTGGGCATACGTACGCCAAAAACACACACCTCTGAGGCAAAAAATTCTGTTAATTGGTAATCTAGAAGAATTAAACAGATCGAAACTTCTTTTAGAAAGTAGTGAAGTATTTCAGATCGCTGGACAGCTAGATTTATCAGATTTTGACGATGAAGAATCTCTATTCTTGGCTTTAGATCGAGTCAATGTCAATGAACTAGATGAAGTTTTTATCTGTTCTTGGGAATCAATCAAAGGATCGGCCAGTCTCTATTGGAAACTGCGTACTCTTGGGGTAAATTGGCGTATTTTGCCAATTAATTTCAAACTGCCCGAACGACCAACAGAAATAGATACTATCATCGGCGTGCCAACGATCCGACTCGCTCATTCAGCGATTGTGGGAATTGATTTCTTTAGCAAGCGGGTGTTCGATATTATGGTTTCGTTAATAATTTTGGCGATCGCAGGTATTCCCATGCTAATTATTGCTGCTTTAATCAAGTTAGGCTCTCCTGGTTCTATTTTATACAAACAGACCAGGGTTGGTCTTAAGGGAAATCATTTTCAGATTTGGAAATTTCGGACTATGGTCGAAAACGCCAGTGAATTACAGCAGCAACTCGAAGCTCAAAACGAAGTACAGGGAGGAATTTTATTTAAAATCAAAGACGATCCTCGAATTACTAAAGTAGGTAAATATTTGCGACGTTACAGTCTGGATGAATTACCTCAAATATTTAACGTACTTCGGGGTGAAATGAGTTTAGTCGGACCTCGTCCTTTACCCGTAAGGGATGTTGCCAAGTTTGCTGAAGATCATTATTTCCGTCAAGAAGTTTTACCAGGCATTACTGGTTTGTGGCAAGTTAGCGGTCGTTCTGATACAGATTCAGATGGGCTATTCAATCTAGACTTTGAATATATAGAGAATTGGTCTTTAAAACTAGATTTTAAAATTCTCTTGCAAACAGTCCAGGTGGTTTTTCGCGCCAAAGGTGCTTATTAAATTTCAAAATAAAAATCTTGGAGAGAAAGGGATTTGAGGTTTATCTTATGGTTGCGCTCTTTTTTATTCGCATCTAGTCTGATTTCCTCATCAAGATTGGAACTAGTCTACTCATCTTTCTCTTGGGTTACCAGCCAAAACTCGAATTAGCAATCGAAATCAAGCTAGATTCCCATAATTGACCGATATATAGTTCATCATAAGCATAAATTTCATTATCAATATAGTAAGTTCATCAGTTAAGATTTATGGATTCCAACTTACATCTAGAAGAATATATAGACTTTAATCGCTATTGGCAAGTTCTCAAACGTCGCTGGGAACCAGCGACGGCGACTTTCGGTGGAATCTTAGCTATTTCCTTGATTGCAGCCTTGACTTCGGAAAAAGTCTATGAAGCAGAGGCTCAACTACAAATTAAACCCGATAATACAGAAAATGTCTTAAATATTCAAGGGGTTCAAGGTAAAGATGAAACCAGAGTTTTAGATACTAAAGATCCTTTAGAAACCGAAGCTAAAATTTTGCAATCTCGCCCTATTGTCGAAAAGCTGATTGACGAATTGGAGCTAAAAAATGACAAAGGTAAAACTTTAACTTACAAAAACGTAATCAAAAATCTACAAATAGAACCCGTCATTGGCACGGAACTATTGCGAGTTAGCTATGCCGATCCCGATCCTGATGTGGCGGTTGCTTTTGTCGATCGCGCCATCGAAATTTATCGAGATGATTATGCTTTATTTAGCCGTAGAGAAGCCGAAAAAGCTCGCAATTTTCTCGAAGCACAACTGCCCAAAGCAGAAGAGAATGTCAGACAAGCAGAAGAAGAACTACGCCTATTTAAAAATCGCAATCGCGTGCCAGACATCGATGGTATAACTACTACGACGATCGATTCCCTTGCCCAAGTTGAGGGGCAAATCCAACAGTCAGAAGCACAATTAAAGGATGTTAACGCTAAATTTAATCGCTTGGGATTGCAATTGGGCATGACTTGGCAAGAAGCCTCGGCGGTGAGTGCCCTGAGCGAATCTGCTAGCGTCCAAAGAGTTCTAGAGCGATTGCAAGAAGTTAAAGTCTTACTAGCTCAAAGAACGAATTACCTATCTGACAACGCACCTCAAGTAGTTCGTCTCAAACAAGAACAGGCCGATCTTAATGCTCTACTGGAAACAGAGATTAGCAACACTTTAGGCAGCCAGCAAAGCAACCTAGCTAGCAAAATTAATATTCTTGGTTTGGGCGGATTAAAACAAGCTCAACTAGCAAACTATGCTGAATTGGGACTGCAAAAAGAAGGATTGGAGCAAAGGTTAACATCCTTGAGACAAACCTATAATGCTTATCAAAGTCGTTCTGATAATCTACCTCAATTACAGCAGCAGCAAAGAGAGCTGCAACGAAAAGTAGAAGCTGCTCAGAAAAATTTCAACACTCTCCTCGCTAGAAAGCAGGAAGTAGACGTTTTAATCGATAAAGACAACGATAAAGTTCGTGTGGTAGCCAATGCAGCTTTAGCAGAAGACCCCGTCAACCCCGATGGTAAAGTGATTGTGGCAGCAGGAGCAATGATGGGTGCTTTGTTTGGCATGGCTTTAGCCTTCTTACTAGATTTAAAAGACAACACCATCAAAAACAGTCAAGAAGTAGAGGAGATGTTTGCCTATCCCCTACAGGGTATTGTACCCAAGTTAAGTTTAAATCCTGAAGGCGGTCAACTACAGTTACCTGGTTCGGCAACAGCCAATTTACCAGAGCAAGTTGTCACCGACGTTTCGATGATGCCTTTAAGAGAAGCTTACCAAAACATTCAAGTCAATCTTAAGCTTTTAGATAGCAATACAGAGCAAAAAGCGATCGCGATTACTAGTTCTGTTCCCCAAGAAGGTAAATCTTCTGTAGCAGCCAATTTAGCTGTAGCTCGCGCTCAATGCGGTCAAAGAACTTTGCTAGTGGATGCCGATTTGCGCCGTCCGACTCAACATCATATCTGGGAAATTTCCAATCAATTTGGTTTGAGCGACGTTCTTCAAAGAGAAACTCAATGGGAAGAGGCGATTCAAAACGTTATGCCCAATCTGGATGTTCTGACATCGGGAAGTATCCCAGAACATCCTATTACTTTGCTCGATTCTCCTGCGATGCAAGCTTTCATTGATAGCGCATCCAGACATTACGATCGCATTATTTTTGATACTCCTCCGATTATTGGTATCGCCGATACGAAAATTATTGGCAGATTAATCGACGGATTCTTATTTGTCGTCCGTCCTGGAATTGCTGACTACGACAGTGCTAATGCAGCCAAGAAGATGCTCGAAGTTACTGGTCAGAAAGTATTGGGGGTAATTGTTAATGGGGCAGACATGAATAATGAGCCTTACTACTACAATAACTACTACTACGCAGAGAAACACGGCAATTAAAGGCTAACAATTTGATATTGGTTAATCGGTCGGGTATTTGGTTCGAGTAATGAAAAATTATGCGGATTGAATACCCGATATTATTAACCAAACTGTCTTGGAATAGTTGCCAGTCGCCAATAATTATACAATTTTAGAATTTATTATAAAAACTTAAATCAAGCTCAGAACTTTGGTGTTCTTGAGAGTCAATAATAGAATGAATGGGACTTAAATCCAGTTAATAAGCATGAATATCGATCGCACGAGTATCCCAACCAAAAATTTTTCCAGAAAAAAGAAAATTTCCATTAGACCTTTTGAACAGGTCTTTTCGATAATGGCTTTAATGTTATATTCTCACTGTTTCTATCCCATTATTTTAGGCAATACAGTAGGGAAAGGAGATATTGATAGTCCTCTTTTACGAATGGTTTATATCCTAATTTATTTTGTTACTTTAGGACTTTTAACTTTTCGCTGGCAAAGAACTTTAGCCTTTATCACTAGCAATAAATGGCTGCTATTTGTCATTGGTCTGTCTATTGTTTCGGTATCTTGGTCTACCGTACCCCATGTTTCTTTTCGGAAGGTCATTGCGGTCATGGGAGCGAGTATGTTTGGTGTTTACCTTGCTTCTGGCTATAGTTTTGAAGAACAATTAAAAATCTACAGGTGGACTTATGGCATCGCTCTAGTTTTTAGTTATATTTTTGCTCTGGCTTTACCTGAATATGGAATCATGAATACTGATGCTATTGTTGGTGCTTGGCAGGGAATTTTTCCTCATAAAAATGGCTTGGGAGAAAGTATATTTGTCGGTTTTTTGGCATTTTACTTTTCTTTTATCATTACTACCAATTCTCGCCAGAAAAGATTTTTTCAAGTCTTCTGTTTATTATCTGTATTATTGATTTACTTTGCAGAGTCTGCAACTTCTTTAATGAGCGTTGTCTTTATTTTTTTGATAGCTCAAAGTTTAAAAAGATTGTCTTTAAAATCCAAAAAAAGTGTTTTGTTTGTTTTAGTATTCTTAATACTTAGCTGTTTTATGCTATTTTTCTTTATCACATATTTTGAGACATTTTTAACAGTTAATAATAGAGATATAACTCTTTCAGGTAGAACTGCTTTATGGGATACTTTATGGCAGTTTATTCGAGATAAACCCTGGTTGGGTTATGGCTATGGTAGCTTTTTCTCTGGAGAAGGCAGACAAGCAAACTTACTTTGGCAGGTACACGATTGGTCTCCCGTACACGCTCACAATGGTTACGTTCAATTAGTTTTACATATAGGATTTATTGGGTTTTCAGTATTTATTATTGGCTATTTGCTTTGTTTGTTCGATGCTTTATTCAAATATCTAACATCAAAAGATTTGCGAATGCTCTGGATATGTTTATTTTCGATTTATACTGTTTTCATGAATCTGACTGAAGTATCCTTCTTTTCTACCAATAATATTTGGATTATTGCCTTGGCATCAATCTATTCTATGAAAATCAAAACCAAGAAAATAATTGAAGCAAAAGCGATTGCATCTACTTAATTAATTCATGTCACAGAATAGATTTGCTTTAAAATTCAATAAATTCTTACAAAGTAAAACTTTAAAAAACACCCTGACAATTTTCAAATCTTTTATCTTAAGATTGGGAGTTCAAGGAATTTATTTTGTAATCTTGGCTCGTACTTTTGAGCCAGAAAGATACGGAGCTTATATCGGAATAGTTGCAATCGTTTCTATTTTTATCCCTTTTGCTAGTTTGGGAGCGGGAGAAGTTCTGATTCGGAATGTTTCTCGCGATCGCAGTTTATTTCGAGAATACTGGGGAACTACTATTCTCAAAACTCTAATTTTTGGCTCGATACTTATTTCTGGGCTGTTGATCGTTTATCGCTTCTTATCAATTCCAGGGATTTCAATTTATGCCGTATTTTTTGTCGCTTTAGCTAATCTAATCTTTTTGAGGCTCAACGATACCACCAGAGATGTCTTTATGGCAACTGGCTTGGTGAGCTACACTGCCAAATCTATTTTAATGGTTTCTCTCAATCGTTCTTTTGCCGCAGTAATGTTTTGGCTGGGCTTTGAACAGCGGACTGTTTTGACTTGGTCTATTTTATATTGTCTGGCTACTTTGGCTGCTGCGGTGATGTCTAGCTATTTAGTTGTCCGAGAAGTGGCTTGGCCCAAATTCAACTTATCCAAAGCCAGGCAAGAGATTAGATTAGGTCTTTCTTTTGCCATTGGTATTTCTGCCCAAAATATTTATAACGATCTGGATAAATCAATGCTGGCAAAATTATCTACCCTAGAAGCTACGGGTATTTATGGCGCAGCCTATCATATCTTAAGCGTGGCTTTTACTCCCATACAGTCATTAGCTTTAGTTTCCTTTAGAAAGTTTTTTCAACAAGGTGCAACAGGCATCAAGGGTAGTTTTGCCCTTTGTAAGAAACTATTACCAATGTCTTTGGGATATTCTTTGCTAGCAATTTTAGGCTTGGTAATTTGCGCCCCACTCATACCTAAAATAATTGGTGCAGAATATCAAAATTCTGCTTCTGCTTTGATCCTGCTTTCTCCGACGATCTTTTTTCGGACGATGCACTTTTTTGCTGCGGATACTTTAACAGGAGCAAATCATCAAAATGTAAGAACGATCGCTCAAGTATTAGTGGCAATTATCAACGGTATTTTGAACTTTTTATTAATTCCTAGTTATGGTTGGCATGGTGCTATTTGGGCGACTATAGCCTCAGAATTCTTGTTAATGCTTTTTCTTTGGGGTGCTATTTACAAATATTCTAAACAGTCTGCCTAAAATAGTTTCTTATTATAGATAAATATACAGAGGTAAAAAAA
>NZ_JBZNBU010000094.1:0-33640 GCF_058530065.1 Waterburya sp.
ACCTGCCATGTAGCGACTAAAGGCTTCATCGTTATTGGCAGTACCATTTTGCCAAGCTCCACCGTAAATAATAATAATAGCGGGATATTTGCCTGTCACGGAAGGTTGATAAAGATTAAGTTTAAGCTCGACTCCATCAGGACTTGCAAACACAATACCCCGTTGAATACGCACCTCCTGAAGTGGAATCCCCCCAAATATATCCAGTAAAACAAAGGGTTGAGGACGCATCTGTGTCTGCAAAGAAGTGGGAATTTTATCTAGATAATCTGTTCCTAAAACTTTAGCCATTTCCAACGCAAACCGTGCATTGGCAGCAGGTAACTGAATCAATGGTTGCCAACTTACAAGTAACCCTAATAAGCTCGCCATGAAAGCCACATCATAAATAACACCTGAGTTTAGTTGAGAGATGATTAATAGCAAGGAGATCCCATTGAAGACAATCAACCAGGGACTTATTTCTGGCGCACCCACTCCTAAAGGTAATAGGGAAAAAGTAGGAGCAGGTATGATAATCCACAGACTGAGGAACAATCCTATTCCACTAAAGAATATCAAAACAATCGGTAATACTTCTGATAAGTTGGTTGGTAACATCTACATTAACTATGGACTTGCTCCCAGCATACTTAAACTTCTAAGTCCTCGCTCTACTGAATTTACCATATAGTTTCAATAGCGATCGCTACTCTACGATAAGATGAGATTAACGAGCGATGCCTTCTAGCGGGCGTGGAACAAGCCGAACTAAATTCGGCGTTTCCGCCCGCTCTAGCTACGCAATCGCCATTGCCAAAACCCATAACTCGCCAGCCCTACCAGTCTTTAATCTCCGTCTTGGATTACTAACGCTAATACTTGATAAAGATGCTTACATAGAAGTCCAAAATCAGGAACGAGGAACATCCTATTCTTTAGGTAGAACTGAGTTAGGTAGATTAGTAACTGCCAGTAACGGTAAAATCAATGGAACAACTTGGTAAATTCCTTTAAAACCTTTTGCTCGATCTGTCGGCAAACTTGTTTAAGTTGCCATACTGCCTTAGATATTGGTTTTTCGTAGGATGTGATTCTTTCGTGTCTTAATGGCAATGCCCAACTTCCTACTTCTTCTGGTATCCAAGCAATTGTGCTGTATCCCTGCCCGACTGTTACTGAGTTATTGGACGATGCCTATTGCTATTTTCATTTTCTCCCTACTTATCCTTCATTCTTCCTCTCTTTTTCGCGATCGCCTTGGAGTTAGTCTAAACTACAGTTAGGAGCTTAAAGAAAAATATCTCAAAAGTAAAGACTCTGTAGAAGCTAGAAGATGGCATTTACTATGGAAAATATCTTTAGGATGGACAATTAAAAATAGTGCGATTGCGGTGGGATGTTCTTATCCTTATGCTTAAAAGATTCTTCATCGATATAATCTCGATGGAGAAGAAGGAGTCAAAAATCGTAAAAATCAAACTAGCAATCATGTTCGAGGAAAAAAAAGGTTACTATCAAATATGAGTGGCTTGAGACGGAAGCTTACGTTTGTTGGAAAAGTTTGACGAGCTATGTCGAGCATATCCTACAGTATTTTGGCGATCGCTATGTAATTAATTTTGCCTAGGTACTTATGTTCAAGTACGGCTATGACCGCACCACGGACAAAATTACCATCTCAAGTAAGGAGGTAGGGGAAAACCTAGAGTTTCATTGTTTCTGTCCTAAGATATTCTCTAGCGTGTCACCTTTGCACCTAGACGACCGCTTTAAGGAGCTACAGAGACGCTTAATAGTCATACCCTGTAAGCGAATTTATGCAAGATATATTATGCAAGTGAACGCGTAGCATGGCGGGAGGCGGATTTGAACCACCGACCTTCGGGTTATGAGCCCGACGAGCTACCAGACTGCTCTATCCCGCGACGACCTAATTAGAATAACACAGATTATTTTAATTAAGCAATAAATTAGAAGAGATCTATTTTTGTAACAATATTGTAAATCAGCTACAGTCTTTTATCTGCCAGGTTTTATAGCTAGAAAAATTATCTTGATTTCGGAGTTTAATTTTTCAGTATCGCCGATAATAGTGGTTTTCCGCCAAATCTAACCACATCATTACAAGGTAAGTTAGTGATGTCAGAAATTTGAGCGATCGCTTTTTTAGCTGTTGTCTCATCCAAACCAAAAGTATTGAGAGCGATCGCCTTTACTTTCACTTTACCCAAAGCTCCCCCCGTACTAGCGACGGTTTCATAGAGTTGAATAACTTCAGGCAGAGGAGGAATAGCAATGTCAGGCAAATCGCGGATGTGGGTTGCTCCCGCTCGATGAACTAAAATTAAGCCTGTAGGCTGGCTACCTCGGATTAGAGGTAGGGTAGCTGTCGAACCTGGATGTAATAGCGAGCCTTGCCCTTCAATTATAATTAGTTCGTTATCGTCTGCTAAGTCCAAAACTACCTTTTCTACTGCCCCTGCTGCAAAATCGACTCTCACCGCATCTAATGGCATACCTCTACCCGCGATCGCCATACCCGCCTGTCCAGTGCCGATAAATTGGGCTTTGATTCCTGCTGCGAGGGCTGCACGATGAATTTCTAGGCTAGCAGACATTTTGCCGATCGCCATATCCGTCCCGACAGTTAGAATTCTCTGACATTTGAGGTATCTAGCTTTTGCCGAGCCAATAGTTAAACCAGGAGGCTCTTGACGAATATCCCAAATCCACTGTCCCGATTTTAACTGGGGAAATAAGGGATTCAATTGAGTGTGCAAACCATTAATAATTGACAGTCCTGTAGCGAGCGCAATTTCTACTTCTGCCTGTAGATTAGAGGGTAGTCTACCTCCTGATGGAGCAATGCCAATTAATAAAGCATCGGGCTGGTAAACTAAAGCTTCTTTTACCTCTGCTACTATAGGCACGTCGCGATCGATCCCAGTTAAAGCGACTAGAGATTCTCCCACACAAGAGCGATCTATTACTGCAACGATCTCAGCTTCGCTGTAGCGTAAAAAAGCCAGTCCTGTTTTGCCGTGTTTTCCTTTGATACCATTCTCTAATAAAATTGCGACGCGATTGTTAGCTACGATTTTCATGAATTACTCCTAATCCAGAGCGCTCGTTAGGTAATAAACGCCCTGATTCTATGGTTGCTCCTGTGAAGGGATCGTCAATTAAGTTTAAATGACTGTCCAAATCTAAATAGTCTGCATCAGGGGCAAGATGAGCCATCGCCGTATTTGCCAGACTGCTATCAGAATAGCAACCAAACATCACTTTGAGGTTACAAGCTTGGGCGATCTGAATCGATCGCTTGGCTTCGGTTAGTCCCCCTGTCTTCATAATTTTAAGGTTAATTCCCGCTACAGAATCCGCCAGACGAGGAATATCGGCACTATTGAAACAACTTTCATCGACAAAAATGGGTAAAGGAGACTGCTGGGATAAATCTTTTAACCAGCGATCGTCTGTAACAGCCAAGGGTTGCTCGATATATTCGATGTCTCGATCTGCCAACCATCGCGCCATAGTTACCGCATGGTCAAAACTCCAACCCCCATTCGCATCTACCATAATTTTAGTATCGGGCGCAGCTTCACGAATTGTTTCTACCATTGCTTTATCGGCTGTGATGCCTTCGGGGCTACCTAGTTTTAGTTTAATGGTTTTGAAGTCTAGAGTCTGTCGCCAAGCTTCGAGTCTTTTAAGGGCATCTTCGGGGCTACTAATGCCGATGGTTACGGAGATCGGGACAATGGAACTGAGATCTAAACCCCAGATTTTCCACAACGGTAATCCTGCTTTTTTGCCCAACCAATCGTAGAGAGCCATATCGATCGCTGCTTGGCAAGCTGTAGCAAGGTTGTTAGTTTGGATTGTGCTTAGTATTTCTTGTCTTTGGAGGGGATGATATTTTTCTAAAAGCGGAATAATGGCTTTTAATTCGGTTATAAGTTTTTCGGTGTTTTTTGGTTTATTTTTATCAATTGAAAAAGGTGAAGCTTCTCCCCAACCTTCAATATTTTCAGCTGAGATACGCAACCAGATGTTTTTAGTTTGTGCTGTTATTCCGCGACTAATTTTAAGGGCAAATTTTTTATGGACGGTAAAAGTTTCTAGTTCGATTTTCATTTATTATTGTTAGGTTTGTAGAAGCTAGTGGTGGTTCATTTCTAAAAATTGTGAGCTAAATAAAACTCGGTCACTACTTGTGCTTCTAAAGCTCCTGTATTGATATTAGAGACGGCTATTGATAGTTAATATTAAACACGGTGTTTTGTCTTCTATAGTCGTTTGTTTTCTATTTGGAATGACTATACTACTAACTACTAACTAATCTCTATTAATAAAAAAATTATTAACTTCTAGTTCCCGTTTGAGTTGGGGATAGTAAATTGGATTAACTTTTAAAATGCGATGCCTTCGGCTAGCTTTATGGGTCGCGGTATCCTTTAGGGCGCAATCGCCTAGTTCGATTACACCCTGTTGGCGTAGCACCTGCACTTTAACTTGAACTTCCATTTCTTCGTCTCCTAAACTTGCAGCTAAGGCAGGTAGGGTTAAATCTTCATGTAATAACAGAGAATATAAAAGATAATGGTCTGCTGAGTTTAAAGTTGGTAATTTGCCTAATTTGGGGGTTTGAGCGATGAGAATGTTTGATTCGGCTTGAGTTTCATCATCATTTTTTGCTTCCTGATGATGAATTGATTGCATAAACCCCTGCACTGCAACGATACTAACTCCTTGAGTAATATCTGCTAATCTCTCGAAATAGCGTTGTCGATTATCTTTATCTCCATCTCCATCTAAAAGTTGTTTATCGGTATGGGGTTCATTAACATGGTGATTAGAGATGTTTTCTGAGGGAAAGCCTCGCGCACCGTCAAAAGTAATCTCCAGTTCGTCGATAATCGGAGTAAGCCATGTTTGTAATTGTTCTGGCGCGATCGCAGGTAAATATTTTACTTTGCCACAATAGGCTTCTAGGTTATAAACCAAATTGAGATATTCCCAGCATACTTGACCCGAACCAATAATCCAAAAACGGTTTTTTGAACCGTCGCACAAAAGCGATCGCAAATAATCAATCCCTTCTAAACCTTCAAGAGAACGTAAAAAACACCAGCTAAGGTTAGGAATTACTATGACTTCTGACTTCTCAGTTTCTGCATAGTTTCGGCTAGATCTTCGCTCAATATAATGCTCTAATTTAGATTTGATACTTGCAATTGATTCTGGTCGAGAAGTAAATGGTAAAACTTTGATTGATACTTGTTTTTCTTTCGCCCATTCTGAGAGAGTTGAGGATAAAATACGGGATACAGGAGTTACAGGACTACTGAGAATTACTACAGAATTGTTAGTATTACTAGGATCTTCGCGCCACCGAGTAAATGTCTCATCTAGGGTAGATGCGATCGCTTGATTATCGGCAGGATTAATCGGTAAATTATCTACTGCATTAACTAACTTTTCTCTAACTTCTTTGGGTAACTCAATCAGCGATCGCTCTGGTTCTTGGGTTTTTCGATCGTCCTTGGCATATCGAGAAAAGATAAAATGGCGACGATTTTTGAGCCAGTTTTTCAATTTTTCCAAGATTTTTATAGTAGTTTTTTTGACCATTCTAATTTGACCAATAAAATATCTGACTTCTGACACCTGACTCAACCAGATTGGCGACGAGGACTGTTAAGATAATAATGCCAAAGAATTTGGGTGGCGATCGCTCTATAAGGCTGCCAAGCAACAGCAATAGCTTCTAATTCTGCTGGTTGTGGACGAACGGATAAATCTTTGATTTCTCGAACTGCAATAATTACTGCCAAATCTTTACTCGGAAAAATATCTTGACGCTGTAATGCCATCATCAGATACATATCTGCTGTCCAATCTCCGATACCTTTGATTTTAGTTAGTTTGGCTCTAACTTCATTGTCGTCTAATTCTGTCAGACTAGCCAAGTCTAAATAGCGATCGCCGATTGCTTTTGCCAATTCTCTACCGTAACGAGTTTTTTGCCGACTAAAACCAATTGCTTTTAATCTAGCATCGTCCAGACTTAAAAAATTGGCTGGGGTCAATCGGGTTACAGCTTGATTCAGGCGATCAAAAGTAGCTTTAGCAGAAGCTAAGGACACTTGCTGTTGGAGAATAATCCAGATTAAAGTCGGAAATCCAGGTTTTCTGTGCCATTGAGGAGGATAGCCATAAGTTTTGACAATTTTAGCCAGATCGCGATCGCGTTGGCATAATTCCTCTATCCCGATAATAAATAATTCATCAGTCATAACTAGTTAAAAAACAAAGCCAGTAGCAAACATCATTGATGACAACTTACTACTGACTCATAAATTATTGAAAGAATTACTTAATATTGAGGGATGCTAGAATCAATTTCTTGACTCCAAGCAAGAATACCGCCTTTAACATTCGTACCTTCAATACCTTCTTCCTTAAGAATATTTAGTGCTTTGGCAGAACGTCCTCCCATTTTGCAATGAGCGATCAAACGATGACCGTTAACTAGTTCTTTGACTTTGGCAATACCGCTACCGTCTTCTAATTCCGACAGGGGAATGAGTACCGAACCGTCAATTTTGGCAATTTCGTATTCGTTGGGGTTGCGGACATCTAAAAGAACATAATCATCTTTACCGCTATCCATGAGTTGTTTTAACTCCCCAACTGTCATTTCCGCGATCGCATTTCCTGCTTCCGCTTCTGCTGCTGCTGCTTGAGGAATACCGCAGAATTCTTGATAATCGATCAGTTTTTCAATTACAGGACGTTCTGGGTTGGGACGCAATTTTAACTCGCGGAAGTTCATCTCCCAAGCATTGTAAAGTAGTAGTCTACCACTAAGGGTATTTTCTGCACCCAAAATAATTTTGATGGTTTCTGTAGCTTGAATTGTACCGATAATTCCTGGGAGCACTCCCAAAACTCCCCCTTCGGCACAAGAAGGCACCATTCCTGGTGGTGGTGGTTCGGGATATAAATCTCTATAGTTAGGACCACCTTGGTAATTAAAGACTGTAGCTTGTCCTTCAAAACGGAAAATAGATCCGTAGACATTAGGCTTGTCTAACAACACACAAGCATCGTTAGTTAGATAACGAGTAGGAAAATTATCCGTACCATCTACTACGACATCATAAGGGGCTAATATATCAAGGGCATTCTCAGAACTAATAGCCGTTTCGTATAAATCTACTTGACAGTGAGGATTGATACTATGAATGCGGTCTTTAGCCGATTGAATTTTTGGCTTGCCTACCCACGATTCGCTGTGGATAATCTGACGTTGCAAATTGGAACTATCAACAATATCAAAGTCTACCAAACCAATTCTGCCAATACCTGCTGCAGCAAGATATAGCAAAAGAGGAGAACCAAGACCACCGCTACCGATACAGAGAACGCTAGCTGCTTTTAGACGTTTTTGTCCTTCTAGTCCTACTTCTGGGAGTATGATATGGCGCGAGTATCTTTGATACTCATCTTTATTTAGTTCAATTGCATCCAAATTTGGATTGAGCATGGTTATAAAGAAAAGCGCGGTCGCTGCCTCAATTAAGAAAGTCAGCTTTATACTGTAAGCATTCTATTATATAGAACTTTTCGTTTATTAAATAAATTTAGAGAATTTTTAATTTTAAAGCGATCGCACATTACGAAACAATTTCTCCGGCGCGATCGCTTTAATTTTTATATTTTGACTAAAAACTAAGAACTAAAAACTAAAAACTACGAGCGATAAAACTATCGAACCTCACTATTCAATTCCCAACGATCTAGATTACATCGGCAAAAGTACGTTCCATCTTGCGGAAAAAAGAAATTCCCGTAACCAGAAAAATTGCTACCAAACCCAAAGAGAGTAAAAACCCTGGCAGATATAAATTAGATTCGCCACCAATAATCGCCCAGCGAAAACCATCAATGACTCCCACCATCGGATTGAGAGAATATAACAATCGCCATTGTTGGGGAACAATACTACTACTAAAACCAACAGGAGAAATATACAGACCAAATTGAACGATAAAAGGAACGATATAGCGAAAATCGCGATACTGTACGTTTAAAGATGCCAGCCACAACCCCGCACCCATCGAAGCAGCAAAAGTGATCGCTATAAAGCAGGGTAGGGTTAAGATTCGCCAGCTAGGAACATACTCATACCAAGCCATTAATCCTAATAAAATTATTCCCGAAACCATAAAATCGACAAAACTAACTACCACCGCACTAGTAGGTACTATGAGACGGGGAAAATAGACTTTAGAAATTAGATTGGCATTACTAATTAAACTATTGCTGCATTCGCCGAGAGAATTAGCAAAAAACTGCCAGGGAAGCATAGCGGCGAATACCAATATGGGATAGGGCGCGCCAGCTTCAGTCGGTAATTTGGCAATTTTACCAAAAATTATGGTGAAGACAATCATGGTTAAGAATGGTCTAATTAACGCCCAAGCCATACCAATAATAGTTTGCTTGTAGCGCACTAAAATATCTCGCCAAGCCAAAAAATAAAATAACTCGCGATATCTCCAGATATCTCGCCAATATTGTCGTTCTGTACGCCCAGCTTTAATGATCAATTCAGGAGGATTAGCAACCATAACTTAGCAGATATCTTTTTGATTATTTAATTATTTAATTTTTAACGACGGCGGAATTGATTTAAGATTCCCTTGCGATCGCCTTCTGTGTCTGGAGCGGAATCTTCATGATTGCTGTGAGACTTATTGTAGTAGGAGTCGTAGTAGGAGTAGGCATAGTAATCAAATTCAGGATCGACCATATTTGCCACAACTCCTGCCAGATGGCATTGACTCTGACGCAAAACATCTAAGGCGTTACTAATAGATTTGCGACTCGCTCTTTGAATGCCTGCAATAAACAAGATCGAATCAACTTCGTTGGCTAAACTTTTGGCATCGGCAATCACCCCAATGGGTGGAGTATCGATAATTATGTAGTCATAACCAGTTTCCCAGTCTTCGATCAATTGCTTCATTTTTGACGAATTCAATAAAGCAATGGGGTTGGGAGAAGTCGCCCCCGCTGTAATTAAATCCAGATTCTCAGTCGAACTTGGTTGTAAATATTCCGTCCACAGGCGATCGCTAGTAATAGCTTCGCTCAATCCCGCTTCATTTTTGATTTGAGCCAACTTGTGTAATTTAGGTTTGCGCAGATCTCCATCCACAACCAAGACGCGTAAGCCTAATTCGGCTAGAACAATTCCTAGATTGTAGGAAATAGTCGATTTCCCCTCAGCCGAAGCTGAAGAAGTAATTGCAATAGTTTTAACCTGACCTTGATCGGAAATCAGATAGCGCAAATTCATCGCCAGAGAACGCAAGCCTTCGGTAAATGATGAATAATAAGAATAAGATTTCTTCGTAGTGTGAATATTTGCTTCGATTCTCGGCTCGCTAACTTTAGGAATTACACCTAATAAAGGTAATTTAGTTAGCTGTTTGATTTCTTCGACTTGTTTTAGGTTTTGATCTAATTGCTGCAGTATAAATGCAGTGGCAACTGCCAAAAATCCCCCTGCCATTAAGGCTTGAATTAATCCCTGCTTGATATTGGGCGAAATGGGTTTGCCAGGCAAATAGGGAGGATTTAAAATACGCCAGGGCGCACTTTCTTCGGCTTCAGAAATCTCTAACTCTTGTCTTCTTTCGAGAAGATAATTATAAGCTGCCGATTTTAGTTCTACTTGGCGTTTTAACTCGGTAAATGTTTGTTGTAGGCGAGGAATATTGACAAAGTCTTGATCTGCCCTGGTTTTTTCTCGACGCAAACTGACTAGTTGGCTTTGTAAAGTAGCTGCTTCGTTTTCTAATTCTAATTTGCGAGTTGTGAGAAATCCTAAAGTCGAGCCTTGAGTAGAGCCTTCGGGGGAAATTTGCCTGACTAAAGGATTATTGCTATCCGAGCGATCGCTTGGGGGATTGTTGCTCGATATGTTGGAGCGATCGCTTGAATTTGATGATGGCTGAATATCGGTATAACTAGGAGTTAAAACAATTCGTTCTAAGATTTCGGGAGAAATTGACTTGCCTAATACTTGTTCGGCTCTTTTTTGGAGTAATTTTTTCAATTCTTGGCGTTTTTCTTGTAAGTTGCCCATGACATGAAAGTTATCATGAAAATCAACCGAACCCAGATTGTATTCCGTTTCGATATCTTTTAACTTGGCTGCTAAATCTTGATATACTCCATCTTCACCTAAAACAGAAGATGCCAACATGGTTTCTGAATCTTGTCCTAGTTCTTTTAACCGATGTTCTAATTCTTGTTTCTGTTTTTGATTGAGATCGATGGCAATTTGGGTTTGCTGTATTTTAAGGGCAATACTTTGTCTGACTTCTCCTGCTGTCATGGCAGAAGCTTCGGGATCGACTAGCTGATGAGCTTGTCTAAAATTACGAATGTTTTTTGCTGCTTCGTCTAATTTTTCTTGAGCATCGGGCAATTGACTATCAATAAATTCGAT
Organism: Waterburya sp.; assembly: GCF_058530065.1. NCBI lineage: Bacteria > Bacillati > Cyanobacteriota > Cyanophyceae > Pleurocapsales > Pleurocapsaceae > Waterburya > Waterburya sp. Next base: position 10,514 of record NZ_JBZNBU010000094.1, read on the forward strand.
CGCATTACTAGCCTGCGATCGCTGTTTTTCTAAACTATAGTTGATATAGGTAGAACCAAGGGCTTCTAAAACTGCTTTGGCTTTTTCTGGATCGGTGTCGATATAAGAAACTGCTAAGACATCTGTGGGTATTTTGTTGTTGACTGCTTGATGAATAGATAGTCTGCCAACTATTTGTCCCACAGAAATATCTTCATAACTATCTTTCAGGGTTTCTACTGCCTTGGCAATCATCGAGTTACTACGCAGAACATAAATTTCTGTAGAAAGATCGGTCATTGAGTAATATTGTCTGGCTGGAGTGCTATTGGGAGCAACATTGGCAGACTGCTGATTTTGAGGGTTTTCTAATAAAATTAGGGTTTCAGAACGATATTCAGGAGTTTTGAGGGCAGTTGTTAAAAACAATCCTGTAAAAACCGTTACTCCCACCGCTAGGGCTGGTTTCCAGCGACGATAGACTATTTGTTTGAATTCTGAGAGAGAAAAGCTAGTTTCTTGAGTATTGAAAGCACTTAAGTCTACGGTATCGGATCTAATTATTTCGTTACTCATACTTTAATTCGATCTGTAAATTTTACTAAAAAATAGTCATGTTTACAGAGCCTAGGTTCAATTTTAAGGATAAAAATACTGATAGAAAAAAAGATTATTCTGACCACTTATATTAATTTTTTTTCTATGGGTCAGCTTCAGTAGTTTTACCGTTTTTTAGATAACCACATTGCTTAATTTAATCTTCATTGATGGTAATTCTCGCCCATCCAGTACTTTTCCACATCAGAAAAAATAAAATAGCAGCGATTAAAGATCCGAAATTCCACCGAAGACATTTTTTTAAGATAGTAATTCTTTTTTTACTTTTAAATAAATTAGCTTGTTCGGTGATTGTATCTTGCTTTTTTTGGAGATTTTGAATTATGTCGGTTTTTAGTTGTCGAACATCAATTGATGAAGGTATTTCAATCCTTTGGTTTGATTGCTGTTGTAAAATAAATTGAATATCGTTCTTATTGTTGGCATTCTTTAATTTATTTTTATAGTTTTTAATTGTATCCTTTTGCTGGACAAATTGAGAATTAAGTTCAGCTTTTTGTTGGTGATAGATGCGAAAGCCATTATTAATACTGAGGGGAATCATTAATAATAATGATATGGCTGCTAACAAAGATAGCCAAGATATTATTTTCAATAATAAAGTTTCAATCGGAGCGCGATCGCTACGCTCTCCATAATAAATTAAGACGATTCCTAACAAAGTAATTGGAACTCTTTCGACGATCGTTCCCATGGTTTCAAATTCCCAAACTGGATTCATTAATTGAGGAGGAATCAACAGAAAGAAAAGATCGACAATTGCCATTAGCAATAAACCATAGCCAACCAAACGTAAAATACCCGAAGAAAATATGAGATTTTCTTTATCTTGTAGGATAGTCATGACCTTGCTAAATAGTTTTAATTCAATTTAAACTCATCTAGTATAGTCTGCATAATTAGAGATTACTAACTAGATCGATAGCAAGTTAGTCAAGGGGAGGAAAATTAGGCAACCACCACATATATAATTCTTGCCAGGTGGTTTCTAAAACTTCATGGGCAGTTTGAGGAGTGGAATTTAGAGGAGTAGAAAGATTCACCCAAAGACAGCGGCGATCGCGTATACTAGTTTTCCCTTGCAACCATTGCCAGAACAGATCTAACTTTAAATCGTTTTGATAGCGATACTCAGAAAATTGTCGTTGAGTCACATTACTCGGACTGCGAGGACTAATACAACTGCTTAAATAAGCGCGATCGCTAGTCTGTAAAAGAAGATGATAGCCCACTCCTTTAATATATTCTATTTGTCCATCGGCGATCGCTTTTTGCGGTAACTGGGTATATTGTTTTAAATAAGATTTAACATCTCCTTGGGTATCGACTAAATAGCTGATTTCTAAGGCAATTGGCATTTTGGCACGGATATATTGATACTTTTGACCGATTGCAACCTTTTTTGATTGGGGTTCGCTCGTCGATTGAGAATTAGAAGATGCACCCATAGGAGGAGAAACTATCGCTTTACCCCCAGCAAGTTCTAGTTCTTGAGGAAATTTAAAATCTGCAACCGAGCGATTGCTAGCATCTGGTTTCCACAAAGCATATATTGCGGTTAAATTAATAGCAATTGCCGTAAGAGTTAAGCAATAACTACGCCATTTATCATTTAACATTTATCATTTATTAGTCGATCGCATTGCTGATTTTTCTGCATCATACAATAGCAAAATCCTGTAAATATGGCGATCGCTAGGGTAGAAAAGATCTGAGCACCCATATCTCCATGCCAATACTCAAAAGCAAGACTATGGGGAATTAATAAAGTTAAAATACAGACCCGAACTACTCCTAAAAGAAAACCCAAGACTATAGAGAAAAGCGGAATAATTATTTGTTGTTTTTTCTTAAAATAGACACAGCTAATTAATATTAAAGATAGTTTTAAAATCAGAAGTATCATGGGCAAACCAGCACAAGGATAATCTACCACTGCCTTAAAATTGCCCATTGCTCCTAAATCTATAATTACTTGATTGCCATAACTTATAGTTTTGAATCCCAGATAATACAACAAATAAGTAGCAACTTTAGCATTAAGAATCGTGACGGGAATTACCCGATCGATAAACTGTCCGAGAACCCCTATAGGAAAAAACAAAAACCAAATAAAAAATAACTCTCGATAATATTGATGAATACCTTTGATTCCCGATGCAATTAAAGCTAAAGCGATCGCTCCTGCTATTGGTAGTAAAGATAATAAAGGAGATTCAAAACTAAATAAATTTATACTTTTATCTAAAACTATACCTAGTAAAAATAAGCCGAGAAAGCTGGAAATAGGATCGCTATTATATTTCAGTCGCTCTTTTTTTTGCCATAATAACCACAAAATTGCTCCCCAAAATAGAGCATCTGTAGTCAGGCGATCGAGATTAGCTGTAGTCTTCCAAATTAAGATTAGATAAAAAATAGCAATACTAATTAAAATTAAAAAAAGTAACGAGCGATCGTCTTTAATCTTGCTTAAATACATCAATAATTCGTTTTTTATAATTAATCTTGCTACTTTTTGAATTTATAAATTATCAATTACATAATAGGTTACTCCTTCATTACCCTCAACATTAAAATGAGAAAATTCGCTGCTGTTCTTAATAGTATTAAATTCATTGTCATCAGTAGTAAAAAGATGAGAACCAGATGAAGTATTAAGCATTCTATAAAGAGGAATTGTCTCTATCTCTTCGATCTTATTGGGAAAAGCATAGTAACTAATACCATCAAAACTATAGTTGCTTAGATTTTCATCAATAGCTTTTCGTTCATTTTCGTCCATAGTATATAAATGCGAGCCAGTATCGGTATTAAAAAAGCGATAAACAGGTAATGCTCCTGGGATATTTTCTCCAGTTAAACTATCTTTATTACTAGATAAAACCCGAAAAGCAATATTTTCATATTCATAGCTTAATTCCCCATCAATACTACGTTCGACTACATTATTTCTTTCGTTTTCATCGGCAGTATAAAAATGAAATCCTCGCTCGTATTGAAAAAATCGATGTACTGGTACGGCATCATAACCAATAATTTCATAGCCAATATCTGCCAGAATTGCTAAATCTAAACTAGTAGGTAAATTACGTTCGCCAAAAGTAAAAGATTTATCTAATAAAGCATCTGTATCGCTTTCTAAAGAAAAGCCATCTTCAATATGAATGTCATCATCATCTAACGGTATTCCCTGACCATCATTGATTATAGTAGTTTGCTTGCCTAAAAATTCTCCATTTTCTACTTGGGCGTTAAAAGCAGGGCTAACTCCAATTCCTAAGACATGACCGATTTCATGAAGCATCAAACTCAAAAAATCTTGTTGGTCAAACGGAATATCATCATCAGTCGCAGGCTCGAGATCGAAATAGAAATTATCTACCGCTGAAGCATTAACTTCAATAGTACCCAACCAAGGTTCAAAATCATTTCCGTTAATTCTGGCTTCTCGTTCGCTGCCCAAAACAAAATTAGCGTAATAAGTTCCTTCCCCTAAAGTCGCTCGATTGTCATCCAACTCTACAGAAGAAATAAAGATAATTAGATCGTCAATCGGTTCGTCTAAAGCTATTTCCTGGGCGACATTATCAATGGAAAATCTTAATATTTCTCCTGCTGGAGTAGAAGTAAACTCATCTTGAATATAAGAACTCCAAATTTCCCCTGCTTGCTCTACTATGGCTTTTCGTTCGTCGGTAAAAAAACCAATGGGATCAAAACGGTAATCAAATTTAATATCAAAAGCCATTACAGTTCTTCTGAAAATTTTTATGGGTTAATCTATTGCAATATTTTTTATTTATTTTTTTGTGATAACTGGTTGATTGAATGCGATCGCTTTTCCTAATATCAATCAAAACAAAAGACTAAAACAGCTGCAAAATAGTACTATCGATATTATTTTCTTGAAGATAACTTTTTCTTTAATAAATGTCTTGTGTAGAAATATTGAAAAATCAAAGTATTTCTCAATGATTTTACCGATCGATCGGTATATTTTGCTAAGTATTTTTTGATCTAAAAGTACTTGAAGAATTTTAAAATCAAAAACATCAAAGAGCTTTTAAGTAATTTATCTACGAATTGATGACTAGTTAAAATATTGCAATCAAAAAAATAAAGCAAAAATACGGAAGATGATTGCCAGCAAAACTCAGTAAGGTTAGGGATATTTATTTGAGTTATTTTTCTTTGCAAGTAAATTATATTTTATGGCTATAAATTTATGCGTACCTTAATTTTTGCTTGTTCTACAATTTTTTTTCTGCCCTTTTTTTGCTTGGATGCTTTAGCAAAGCCAATCGTTCGCTCTACATCGGATTCAGAAATATTTACCGAACTTGAAATAGCCCCTCAAGGAAATAATTCGCCAACAGTTACCGCTGATAATAGCGGTTGGAGCGATAATAATCGTAATGAAATAGAAGATGTAAAATTACAACTCCAAAATATTCGCCAACGTAACTTTACCCCCAGTCGTGGCGTACCTTCCCTAACCGTTGCCAATCCCTATGGTTTTGGGGCGGATAGAGGCTTTTTTAGCGGTTTGAGCTATCAAGTCGATACTCGCGGAGGGCTAGAAGATGAAAATGATGGCGATGCTACTTTTGGCTTTGGTACTGGTTTCGGCAACGCCCGAAAATCTATAGGAGTAGAACTTAGTTATAGTTTGCTAAGTTTTGGTCAAAATGCCCGTGATTTTGGTTCTGGGGGGTTTAACCTCAAACTCCATCGTAAAATCGCTCGTGGATGGGGCGTTTCGGCTGGTTGGAATAGCTTTTTATCCATTGGCGATGCCAACGATTTGGAAGATTCTTTGTATCTTTCTACCACCAAGATTTTTCAACTCAGAGAAAAAGTTTCTTCTCCCCTTAGTCGAGTTGGAGTAACTGTGGGAGTCGGTAACGGACAATTTCGCAGCGAAGATGATATTGCCGATGGCAATGAAACCTTAAATGTCTTTGGCAGTATGGCTTTTCGCGTTGCTCGCCCAGTTAGTTTGATTACTGAATGGACGGGGCAAGACTTGGCAATGGGTTTATCTGTCTCTCCCGTGCGAACCCTTCCTATTACCATCAATTTAAGTGCTAGAGATCTTGCTGGTGCTGGTGATGAAGTACGCTTTGTTTTTGGTATTGGTGCGGGATTTTAATTGCAAATCAGTCGATCTAAATTATTAAATTATGCACAAAAAGCAAATATTATGGTTGAGCTTGGCATGGGCAACTATGACTTTGATGACTCCAACCAAAACTGTTCTAGCCAATCAATCCGATAGTTCGGGTTCGCAAACTTCCAGTCCTAATGTATCTATCGATCCGATTAATGGCAACGGCATACCTAATGTCGTCACCATAGATCTTGATTCAGGAACAATTACGGGGACAGGAATAGATGTTCCCATTACTTTTGGTAGTAGTTCGGGTGGCGGTTCGGGTACTAGCAGTGGTTTGGGTATTGGCAGTAGTTCGGGTACTGGTTCGGCATTAGGAACAACTAAACCAGGAGAATCCATTCCAGGGGGTGCTTCTGGCACAGCTGACAGCCAAACGCCAAATTCAGCGGAAGACTCTGGTAGTGGTAATTCTCTAGCCAGTGAACCAGGGGAATGTTCCACTATCGCTTGCTTGGAAGCTACTGGAGAGTCCCAGGATCTGACCATTAACGATGTTGCAGAATTACTAGAAAATAATCTAGATGATTCTTTGGATACCTTGACAGCAATTGAGTCGGGAAAATTGCAGGAATCGGGAGTAGCCAGAACTAACAAACCCCAAGAAGATAGTCCCAGACGCATTGTTAGAAACGACAACACTCGTAGAAATGTTTCAGGAGCAGAACCAAGACGCATTGCTCGTCAAAATTCTCCTCATGGATGCGGACAAAGTTGTGCCAGCCCAGATATTCCCACGGTTGAAGCCCTTCAAGTTCAACCACAAGAACGAGAGGTCATCGAAGTAATCGAAAAAAAATTAGTAGAGACTCAGAAATTTATCGAACAAGTTAACAATATCGATCCAGAAAAAAATATTTGGTAATTATAGGAGTTATGTAGATGAAAAGATTACAATTGCGAACAAAGTTTTTTCCTAACTGGATTTGTTGGGGTTTATCTTTAGGTATCTTGGGCGTATTAAATGCTGTGGCTTTCCCTGCTGTAGCCGAAGATATTGTGGGCAATCAAGGAGTCAGCTTCACAGAAGACACTATTGTTGAGTTTGAATTTATCGAGTCTCATGGAGCTTATCAATCGACTTTTGGCATCATCGATCTGGATAGCTGCCAAGCTGGAAGTGGAGGAAAAATTATCTTTGAATCTTGCGAAAAAGTTCCTTTACTGGCAGAGATTCAAGCATCGGATAGTTTTGATTTTAATGATGTTTATCGAGAATCTAGCTACGAAACTGACTTGCAAGCAGGTCGAAATAACGATTTTCTGGGCACTCCTGGGAAAACAGTCCCCAATCACTTGGCAGAATATCATTTTAAAGCGAATAAAGTTTATGCCTTTTATCTAGAGTCTAAATTTGATGGCAAACCTGCGGGAGTAGTTTATAGTACAGATTTGATTAATAATCAAGGTAACAGGCAGGCGTTATTTCACGAGGAAAATTTAACGACCCAAACAGTAGCTCAAAGACGCAATAATGCTAGTTTCGATGCCAACAAATTTGATGCTTTAATTAGTGGCGGTTTGTTGATTAATTTAGACGATACTGGTTCGACTCTAGTCAAAACAATTAACGAAGATAGCGACTTTGATGATTTTATTGTGGGTATAGGAGGATATCTTTGCAATCCTACCAAAGCAGATTTACCAGTTTCTGAAGACAAGAGAATCAGTCGCCAACAACAATAGCATCAATTATTGTTAATAGTCGATTGACTATCGGAGATCGCGACTTCCTCAGTTCGGTTTTACTTCTTGGAGAAAAAGTTTGAAAGCCTATATTATCAAAATAACTTGAGAAGTATTATGTAAAGTTAATTTCATTTAGAGTACTGCTTAAGACGATCGAAGTAAGGGGAAGTCGATGGTATGGCGCAAAACTGGTTATTACAAAATTTGAGTGACATACTCAATCAAGAAATAGGACGAGCAAATAATTCCGATTCGATGGGACAAGGTATTCAGTCATCGAATGGCGATCGCTCTGGACAAAAGTACTATACCGAAAAGCATCGTTTGGCACAGTTAAAAGCCCAGCAAGAATGGTGTAGCGCGATCGCTTCCTTAGAAGAATTACTCTTAGAAGAACTTAATTCTAGTTCCGAAACTAATTGCACTGGCAAACAAGGATTGATTTTTTCTGCTCCCGTACCTTTATTAAGCAGTGAGAATTTAATTCCTCGTTTCCAATCAGCAGTGTTTAGCAGCGATGTTTTTAATGTTCATGCTTTGATGCCTTGTCGTCAGTCTCAAGCGATCGCTTCCAAGAGCGAGCAAGATATAGCTTCTACAATTAAACTGCCTTTAATTCCTCAAGACCCCATTGAGAACGAGCAATTTTGTTTTATTTTAACCAATAATTTTGGTTTAATCTTGGTTTTGGGTCAAGACCAAGCAGGAATGCCCAAATTTCATTTTTCTTTTGCTCCTCAAACCCTGGCTAAAGTATGGGCAACATTGCGATCGCGTTTGGTGATAACTAACTATCATCATTTAGAACAGTTAGATAGGGTAGTCGAGAATTTTGCACCGCCAGAACCTTCTTATCATTTGGTAACTAACTTTAGCCGTAAGTTAATTGCCCACATTAGAGATTTTACTATCCCAGAAACTCCTAAAGCTCGTCAGGTAGAAACTGTTGCTGCTAATTCCCCAACCGAACATTTTTCATCTGCTTTTGGGGATAAAGGACATACCAGTCAGGTAGAAATGGAGTTGTTACAAGCTCTAACCCATGAAGTTCGCACTCCTTTGACTACTATTCGTACTCTGACCAAACTACTTCTAAAACGCCAACAAGATTTTAAACCCAATGTAGTCAAACGCTTGCAGACTATAGATCGGGAATGCACCGAACAAATCGAGCGAATGGAATTAATTTTTCGTGCTGCGGAATTGGAATCTAAAACTACACCCCAAGCAGTCGAGTTAGTCCCATTCCCCTTAGAGCAAGTATTCCAACAAAGTATTCCTCGCTGGCAAGCAAAAGCACAACGACGCAACGTTAAGCTCGATTTTACCCTCCCTTCCGAACTTCCCAAAATAGTCAGCAATCCCGTCATGTTGGACACAGTATTGACTGGCTTGATGGAAAGCTGTACTCGCAGTTTGCCTACGGGGGGACATATTGACGTGAAAGTTTCTACCGCAGGAAATCAATTAAAACTACAAGTACTTTCCCAAGCAGCTAATATTGACAATCCCTTTAAGTCTTTGGGGCAATTGTTGAGTTTTCAACCCGCTACGGGGTGTCTCAGTCTCAATTTAGACGTGACTAAAAATATTTTCCAAGCCTTGGGAGGCAAACTAACTGTCAGACAAAGACAACAGCAAGGTAAGGAATGGACGATTTTTCTTCCTTTAGGTAATTCTAATTCTTATGTCAACGCCAAATAACTGTTAAAGAGAGCAATCGAAGGAATTGAGGTAGGAACGAGAAGTATTAGAGCGATCGCTTTGAGAGGTAAGATAAATTTCTCCGTTTTTGACGATCGCATTTCTGGCAGGATGAATTTTGCCTCGTGCGGTTTCTATAACTGGGGATTGGGTTATTTGACAGATAACTTTAGGGGATAAGGGCGCAAGGGTGTTTATCCTGAGAGATTGGAGTTGATTGGTTATTGTTGATAAGTGGGAGATAGCTAGGTTGGAATCGGGAAGATTGAGATTGAAGCGAATTTGAGATAAATCGATCGCCCCATCGAAATTAATCGTATTGGAACTAGTATTGTCGGCATTGGCAATGGAATTGTCGCCGTTAGAATTAGCTAGGGAATCTAGATTGTTGATGGCGTTCACCTTAACCTGATTATCGATCGCAGCTAAATTTATTCCTTGGTCTACATCTAAAGTAATCGCTCCTGGGCGATCGCCTATTCCTTCTAGAAGGATAGTACTATTAGCAGAAGCGTTTGCAACGGCATCGTTCTCAGCATTAGCTTGGGCAAAAACATTATTTTCCGAAGTGATAGTTAGGGAAGAGTTAATACCTCCCAAGTTAGCGCGATCGCTTTTAACTACAATCGAACCACCGTGATCGATTTCTAGATTTTCTAGGAGTAAATCGATAATGGAAACTGCCTCGGCAGGATTTTCGGCATTTGCGACCAAAGGATCGTTAGCCAAGATGGTGGCAGTATTACTACTTTGGTTGATAACGGTGACGGAAGAGTTGAGAGAATTGGTATCGATCTGGTTTCCTGCTTCTAAGAAAATATCGCCCCCCGACGCAATATTGACTGGAGAAATAGTCAGAACAATTTCGGCAACCCCTAGATTGAGATTGGGAGTAGTTTGGCTATTGGCAGTTAAGTCAGTGTGTAAAACTAAATTGGAGTTAACTTCCCCTGCGGTTAAATTATTTTTTGCCTGAAGGCTAATATCTCCCCCTCCAGCTAGATCTACTCCCAAGACGGAACTAATTATCGAGAAATTATCTAAAGCAGTAGCATTACCGTTAATGGCAACTTGAGAACCCGAATTAATATTTCCCAGACTGAGATTGTTGCCCACAAGTTTAATATTCCCCCCACCGTTAACTTGCAAATCTGCTTGGGGAAAAGCAAAAGGGAGATTGGCTTCATCGATGGTGTCTACTTCCGTAATTAAATCTAAATTAATCCCAGATGTTGTCTTCAGATCTCCCGTGAGAATATTTTCTACTGCTAATAATGTGACTGCACCACCCTTTCCCGTAGTAATGTTTTGATTGGGAAGGGCTTCTAAAATAGCCACTGTGACTAGTTCGCTGTTAACTATAGAAGAAGTATCGATACCATCGGCAAGATTAATATGATTGCGAGAATCAATAATTACCTCGCCCCCATCCCCCAAACTATTGCTAGTATCGATCGCCCTGACGGTAATATCTCCATCAGCTAATTCTCCATTAGATTGATATTGATTGGTTAAAAAAACCTGACCCCCAGAATTGTTAACCTTACCGTCAATTAAAATATTACTCCCTGTCGGATTATTACTAACCTCTGGATTTATACCATTCCCCGTAATGCCTGGAAGTTCTAAATCGCCTATACCTGCGCGAATATCTAAAGTAGGCTGGCTGCTACCATCTATCTCGATTCTGTCTCCATTGGAAAGAGTAATAGTCTCTTGCAGAGAATTACCAGTAGCATCAACTCCCGTAATTTCAATATCCCCCGCAACCGTAACCTTACCTCCTGCCAGAATATGCAAAGATGCCCCAGTATAACCAGCAAAACTAACATCTCCTTGGGATTGCACTATAGGATCTTGCCAACTCACCCAACTACCCAGACTGCGATCGAATGTCTCCAAACGAAAGTTACCGCCACTGTAATAATGTGCGTCTCCATTGATCGGGCGATCGCTTTGTAGAGTTAAATCTCCTCCAGAAAATAAACCGCTTTGAAGATGATTTAAAATAAACAGATCGATGTTACTCCCTGCTAAAGTTAATTCCTGTCCTGCATTTGCGACAAAAGGGCGATCAACTTCATCCCTAACCGTCAGAGTATTTAAAGCAGTTATAGTTAAATTATCTACTGCGGTTAATTGCCCTTGCAAATCCAAATTATTCCCAGACAGAGTTAAATCCCCCTGACTGCTCAAATTTCCCCCACTGTTAATATCTCCCGTTGCTTCCCTCAAATTCAAACCCACAGGGGCATTAATCGTTAATGTTGGCGCGCTACTATTGGCTGAAAATTCCGTACCATCATCGAATAATAACCCCGTTGCCGTACTTCCTAAAAAAGAACCGCCAATATCCAGCCTGGCATTCTCCCCAAACACAATCCCCGCAGGGTTGAGCAAAAATAAATTAGCCGATCCATTTGCCCTAATCAAACCGTCAATCTGAGAAATTCTGCCTCCAGTCACCCTAGAGAGAATATTCTCAATCTGCAAACTATTAGCGAAAAATGCCGTATTATCCTGTGGCAGAGAAAAATCTTGAAAAGAATGAAATAAATTATTTCCTACTTCCCTACCACCTCCTATTTCCGCTACCTTTCCTTGTTGTTCTACGGTGGTAGATAAAGTTCCATCGGGAATTACTTGCCCGTTGGCAGATAAAGCGATCGACGCTAAAGTAAGGGAAGATAAACCAGTTAAAGATCTTGGGATTAACCGCATAACAGACTACAAGAAGATTGAGTATCTTCTATCCTGAGCTTTTTTACTTAATTATTGTTCCCCGATCGCCCTCAAGAAATAGGGCATTTACTTCAATTTTGGCTACAAATTAATAATTTCAATTGGTTCGATCGCATCTGCGGGTTGAAAGCCAAAAATTTGGGCGTAAAAATAAAATTCGCTGTCCAAAGCCTTTTTAATATTTTTCGAGATTCTAAAACCGTGTGCTTCTCGCTCGAAAGTTACATAAGCTGTGGGCAAACCCTTTTTTTTGATGCTATCAAACATCATGGCAGCCTGATTGGGGGGAACTACCTTATCTTCCAAACCTTGGAAAAAGATAACGGGACAATTTAACTTATCTACGTGATAAATAGGCGATCGCTCTCGATAGATTGCTTTATCTTCGGGGTATTTGCCAATTAAACGGTCTAAATAACGAGATTCAAACTTGTGGGTATCTTTAGCTAAAATTTCCAAATCGCTTACACCATAGTAACTAGCACCAGCTTTAAAAGTATCGCGAAAAGTCAAAGCTGCAAGAGTTGTATATCCTCCCGCACTACTGCCCGTAATTACCAAGCGATCGCCATCTACTCTACCGCGATCGACTAAATATTTAGCACCATTAACGCAATCTTCAAGATCCACAATACCCCACTTTCCATCCAATCTCTCGCGATATTGACGACCGTAACCGATGCTGCCACCATAGTTAACATCTAAATAGCCAAAACCACGACTAGTCCAATATTGAATGCGTAAGTTGAGATCCACTGAAGCTGCTGCGGTAGGTCCTCCGTGACTCTTAACAATTAGGGGAGGAAGTTCTCCTGGTGGAGCAATAAAATCTTGGTTACTTGGAGGATAATACCAACCATGAGCGGTCAGATCGTCGGCAGTAGGAAAAGAAATTGCTTCGGGTAAAGATAAATAACCAGGATCGACAACCAGATCTCCCGTCCTTTTGAGAATTTTCTCGGTTTTGGTTGCTAGATCTAGCTTAACTACAGCGGTAGTTTCTGTGGGCGTACCGCCAACGAAAACCACAAAACCGCGATCGCTAGTTTTTAAATCAGAAATATTAGTATATCGCGTGGGAATTTTGACAAACTGCTTGGTCTTGAGATCGATCTCCCCTAAATGCCATCTTCCCGACTCAGAATAGGTACATACCAAGCGATCGCTTCCTAAGAAATCATAGGTAGATAAACCAAATACCCAATGGGGATAAGCAAATTCCGCAGCCATTTGGTGCAAACTTTCTACCTTGCCATTAGGGTTATAGCGATATAGATTCCACCAGTCAGTGCGATCGCTAGAAAAATATAGTTTGCCGTCTTTATTCCATTTTGGCTCGCAGATAGATTCAGTTTCCCCCCCAGCTATTAGTTTGGGTTCGTTAATCTTGCCTGCCTCGTCGAAATCTGCCAACCATAAATAAGTGCTATCCCAAGGCATATGGGGATAATTCCAACTCAACCAAGCTAATTGCTTGCCATCGGGACTCAAACGGGGTGAAGAATAGAAATCTGCCCCTGCTACCAAAGTCTCGATCTTTCCTGTGGTTAAATTAATCGTAATTATGCTGTTTTGTGGCTCGATATGGCGATCTGACCGCTCCTCACAGATGCAAATTAAACGATTTCTCCCATCATCGACAATGATGTCTGCATAGCGTTGGCTTAACTTGTTGGTTAAAGGTTGGGGCTGTCGGTCTAGAACCTGTTGATAAATTCTGCTATCTCCATAGTTGGAAAAGTAAATCGTATTGTTGGTAACCGCGTAAGCACCGCCTCCATACTCATGTACTTTAGTCCGAACGCTCAGAGGAGCAGGGGTCAGATTGGCGATCTTGTGGTTGGTGCGATCGCTTTTATAAGCCACCAAGACGCTTCTACCTTGTTCTTGAGGACGTTTTTCCAACCAATAAATATGGTCATTGTCAATTTCAATTCCTCCAATGCCAATAGTCTTAGATACTATTAAATCTGAAGTTATGGGTGATTTCCAAGAACCAAAGGTAGCAACTTGAGATGTATTCATATTTTTATTCCTGGTATTCCTTATGCTCTAACAGTTCTAATAGTTCTAAAGCTCGGTATTTAATGATTTTTACAGCTTTGCGAACCCGATTCTTATAGTACTATTTCAGATGAAATGGCGATTGGCAAACTTAAAGCTAAAGAATTTAACCAACCAGATCTGCTTAAAAAATTCTTGAAAGGCTTATTTTACCAGCATTCCTAATTTTGTTGTCAGTGTTGCATTTTTTATTGGGTGTTTTTAATAGGATCTTGGTAAGAAATACCTAATTCTGGTACTTGAAGATAGATTCTCTTCAGTAGCCTCTAAGAAAAGTTACATAAGTTAATAAATATCGTGTATCGTAAATATATAGAGGCATAACTAGAAATTAATGGTTTGAGTAATATGAAAAGAGGATTTTGGCAGCTGTGGGGACAAAGCCGACAGAGCAATTAAAAGTCAATCACTATCAATAATCTGAGAAAAACTGTAGTCAATGTTACAAAAATTAATATAAATCTCATAAAGCTAAGATCTAAGCAGCGATTTATTTTTCTCTCTCAATTTTCACGATAACCAATCAAGCAAAGAATTTCATTCTTACCCAATTCAAATCAGTAAGCAAATCGCGTCATGAAAACAGCACAAAAATCTAACGATTTAGTTAGAAGCTATCTAAAAGAAATAGGTCGCGTTCCTCTGCTAACCCACGAGGAAGAAATTCTTTATTCCAAAAGAGTTCAAAAGGCGATCGCCATTACCAAAATCAAATTGGAGTTAGAAGAAAAGCTAGGTATAGAGCCTACCATAGAACAGTGGGCTGAAGCAGCTAAACTATCTACCAAAGAAATTGAAACTATCCTGGAAGCAGGGGATTCTGCCAAACGCAAAATGGTCGAGGCAAACTTGCGTCTAGTAGTGTCGGTAGCCAAAAAATATCTCAAACGCAATCTCGATCTTCTAGATTTAATTCAAGAAGGAACGATCGGTATGCAAAGAGGGGTAGAAAAATTTGACCCCACCAAAGGCTATCGTTTTAGTACCTATGCTTACTGGTGGATTCGTCAGGCGATCACCAGAGCGATCGCCGAAAAAGGTCGAACAATTCGCTTGCCCATCCACATCACCGAAAAACTCAATAAAATTAAAAAGGCACAAAGACAGCTAGCCCAGCAAAAAGGTCGTACCGCTACTATTGCCGAACTAGCTCAAGAATTAGACCTGTCTGCCAAACAAGTACGAGACTATTTAGAAAAATCTCGTCAGCCTATTTCTTTGGACGTTCGAGTAGGAGATAACAACGATACCGAACTCGGAGATATGCTAGAAGACACGGGGCAATCTCCCGAAGACTACGCTACTTCTTCTTCTCTCAAACGAGATTTAGAAAAACTAATGTCGGAACTTACTCCCCAACAAAGAGAAGTAATCGGTCTGAGATTTGGTCTTGCCGATGGTAAACCGATGACCTTGGCTAAAATAGGTGAGTGTTTGAGCATTAGTCGAGAAAGAGTCAGACAGATTGAAAGAGAGGCTCTATCCAAACTACGCAAGCGCAAAACAGTAATTCGGGAGTATCTGGCCAGTTAAGCCCTAGGCAATATTCAATAATTAGGTCTACATATGGGCAGTTACCAGATCGGAAAACTCTCTGAAGTTAGTTCGGTTCTACGTAACTGCTAATTAAATTAAAAATGTTTAAATAGATTAGAGCTTAGTGGTCGTCAATTTCCACAACTCAAAGAACAAATTGCAAACTATACCCCAAGAGGTGCAAGAGTGAAAAGCGAAAGCAGTCCACAAAACACTTTTTCCAAAAATGCTGATGGTAATAAACTATGGCAGTACGTACAATCTTTGAGTCCTGAAGCCGTTGCTCAACTCTCCCAGCCCGAATCTCAAGAAGTTTTTCAGGCGATCGAACAAAATATCATCGGACTATTAGGCAATCTTCCCAACGATAATTTTGATGTCAATATCAGTACTAGCAGAGAAAGCTTGGGGCGTTTATTAGCATCAGCTATGATGAGCGGATATTTTTTACGTAATGTAGAACAGAGAATGAGCTTTGAAGAATCTTTATTGGCAACTCATACAGATAGCTAAAAATTCTAATCGTTAATTAAAATAATAATTAAAGCAACCTCTATCGACATAATATAAAGGTTGCTTTACTTTTATAACCAAGTTTTTAAGTCTAAAATTCAAAATAAATTAAATTTTACCTATTTAAACTATGTCTGAAATATCTTCTCCGATAAAGCACAAGCAAATTGGAGTCGCTGTAATTTACAACACAGAAGGCAAGATTCTGATAGATCGCAGAAAAGCTACAGGAGAAATGGGCGGACTCTGGGAGTTTCCTGGAGGAAAAATTGAAGCGGGAGAAACCATTAAAGAATGTATCGAGCGAGAAGTCAAAGAAGAATTAGCCATAGAAATAGCCGTTGGCGACTCCTTGACAACCATAACCCACGACTATAAAACCTTTAGGGTAACTTTACACGTTTATCTTTGCCAGCATTTAAACGGAGAACCAACACCGCTCGAATGCGAGGAAATCCATTGGGTAGATCCATCGTTGATGAATCAGTACCAATTCCCCGAAGCCAACTTAGAAATTATCAACTTGTTACAACAAAGGGGCTGGAGAAATGATTGCTAAGAAAACATCTGAAAATTTAATCATCAGAGAATTTACCACTCCCAAACAGATTAAATTATTTACATCTCTACAAGAGACAAAAATTAGCGGTCAATTAACATTTATCGATCCGATTAAGGGTAATGAATGGAATTTATATCTTTATTTAGGAGGATTGGTTTATGGAACGGGAGGAATTCATCCTATCCGTCGCTGGCAAAGAAATCTAATTACCAACCTACCCCAGATTCCTTTTCAACTATCCAGCCTCCAGGAAGAGTTAAGCGAAAGAGAAGCAGATCTTAGTAATAATATTTGGGAATACGAACAACTATCCAGTTGGGTCGAACAGCAGATAATCACTCCCCAACAAGGTAACAATGGGGTGCAATTTGTCTTGAAAGAAATATTGTTTGACTTGACTCAAGCCAAACAAGTTATTTGCCGTCTCGATCGCGATAATATTCTAGCTCCTCAATTAGATCCTGTGGAAGCAGAAGAAGTTATTGAATTCAATCAACAAATTTGGTCTAACTGGGAAAATGCGATGGTGGCGGATCGACAGCCAGATCTTGCCCCCGTAATTTTACAGCCTCAAGAATTACAAGAAAAAACTTCTATCTCAGCCTATCAAAGTCTTTGCAAACTGCTGAATGGTAACAGGACATTGAGGGATTTATCCGTACAACTCAAGACATCACCCTTACAGGTTGTTTGTTCTCTATTGCCTTACATTCAGTCGGGAATTTTTGGCTTGGTAGAGATTCCCGATTTATTAGAGTTGATTTCTCCTAATAGTAGCGATTACGAAGATCTCAACCGTCCTTTAATTGCTTGTATTGATGACAGTTTGATGACCTCTCACATGATGGAGCAAATTATCAGAATTGCGGGCTATCGTTTTATTGCTATCAATAATCCTCAAGATGCTGTACCCACTTTGTTGGCGCGCAAACCAGATCTAATTTTTTTAGACGTTGTTATGCCTCAAGTTAGTGGTTACGATCTTTGCGCCCAACTACGCCAGCACCCAGAATTTTCCGACACACCAATTATATTCTTAACTAGTAGTAGCGGCATCATAGACCGCATTAGAGCCAAAATTGTCGGTTCTTCAGATTTTGTCAAGAAAACTGTGGATGCAGATGAATTACTTGAAAAAGTAGTGGAATATCTACCTTGAACTTGGTTTAAAGTAGGGTGAGTGATGCTTGCTCTACACTTATTGTTCGAGCCATTATCTGCCCTAAGCCTATAACTGAAGATCTTGCACAAATATGTATTTAATCCGTGCTATGAGGGTAAGGAGAAAAGGGTTTTAAATTGATTGCCAGTTTCAGACAAACCAGCTTTTTCGATCAAGCGGGCATGATTATCAAATAATACAGCAAACTTCAAATTGAACAGTCTTGCTGGATACGGTCGTACATTTGCTAATCTATTATGAGCGAGAAGGGATTCGAACCCCTGACCTTCTGGTCCGTAGCCAGATGCTCTAATCCACTGAGCTACTCGCCCTGGCTGGTTAAGTTGCGTGTATTTTACCCAACAGTATCTAATACTAGCAGAACATTAAGCCAAAATGCAAGAAAATAATCAGTTTAATTCTCTTTCCCATCTCAACGAACGAGGTGAAGCCCACATGGTGGATGTTTCGGACAAAAAAACTACTCGTCGTCAGGCGATCGCAGTAGGTCAAATTAGAATGTCCGAGTCAACTTTGACTGCAATTGACATGGGAAATGCTCCTAAAGGGGATGTTTTGGGTACGGCAAAAATTGCGGGAATTATGGCAGCCAAACAAACAGCCAACTTGATTCCTCTCTGCCATCCCTTGGCAATTAAGAAAGTTGAGCTAGAAATTACTCCCGATCGCGCTCTTCCTGGATATAAAATTCAAGCTACTGTGGCGATCGAAGGGAAAACGGGGGTAGAAATGGAAGCTTTGACGGCAGTATCGGTAGCAGCACTGACTTTATACGATATGGCAAAGGCACTAGAAAAATCAATGCAAATTGAAGGAATTCGCCTGTTAAGCAAAACTGGAGGAAAATCGGGAGATTATTTTGCCGAATAAATGTCGGCTAAACAGATACAATAAGAGCATATCTGTCATGAATTAATCAAAATTTTTAGTAGTAATATATGCCTCCTCGTTGGCCTCGACAACCAGACCGTAAAAACGACCCAGAATACCGTCGTTTAGAAGACATTATCAATTTTGCCGTTCACGTGGGTGTTTTTGCAGCTACCAATTCGGGTTTGTGGTTCGTCCACATTCTCAAATCTACTGAATGGTCTTGGTTGATCTGGGTAAATGGTATTTGGTTTGGCATTTTAGTCTTACATTTTATTTATATCAAAGCGATCGCAGACTATTCATCAATTGAAACCTAATGGCTAATACACAAGACATAGAAACTCTGGCAGCCAAAATTGGCGAAGCTGTCTATATTGATGTTGCCAAATGGCACTTATATCTCAACGATGCCAAATTGCACGTTGTGGTAGCGGAAAAAGTTTATCCTCTTTTGGAAGATAATGCTTTGAGTGAAGATGCAGTGATGGAAATTTTACAAAGTATTCCAGTTAAATTGGGCGGTGGAGCAACCGAATTAAGCTTGGACAAACTATTACCAATGCAATGCAAAGTCGATTTAGTTGATTTATTGGAAGAATATCAGCAAGAGCTTTAGATTGATATTGATGGGGAAAACCATAAAATTTCAATTCTCATGTAGATTCAATTCACATTAGTATGTTTACTGTTCGCTATTAATCTTGCCTCGATAGCGAACAGTTGAAAATCAACCAATTTTTTTACGTTTTTTCTCGGCTCGTTTTTCCAAAACAGCAGCAATAATGACAAAGATAATGGTTAGAGGAATAAAACCATAGAGAATTATCGAACTATATAGATCTAAACTAGGATGATTGGAGGCTTTGAGAATTTGATAGCCATTATATGCCAGATAATAAAACAAAAAGAGCAAACCTTCTAGGCGATCGATACGCTTGCCAGAATAAAAAATAGGTAGGCAAGCAAAAGCTACGGCGATCGCTACTAACAAATCGAACTGAAGAACTGTCTGGCTGACTTCGATCGCACTGGGAGATAATGCTCCAGCTATTCCTAAAACTGCCAAAATATTAAAAATATTACTGCCTAAAACATTACCAACGGCAATATCTCTTTCTCCTCGAAAACTAGCCACGACAGAAGTCGCCAATTCTGGTAAAGAAGTACCAAAAGCCACGATGGTCAAGCCGATTAATAACTCGCTAACACCAAAACCTTGAGCGATCTCTACCGCTGACTCGACCAACAAACGAGAGCCAAAAATCAATAAGCCCGATCCGCCAATAACCATAACCACATTTTTAACCCACAATTGCGGAGTTACATCTCCCGAAAAACTATATTCTCTGGCAAACTCGTCTTGTTCTTCTGTTTGTTTGCTGCTTTGATAAATTAGAGATAAAGTATAAAGCGCGCCGCCAATAAATAAAATGATGCCATCTACTCTGCTGATTTGACCGTCTAAACCAAACATCAACAATAATAGAGATACCAAAATCATAATTGGCACGTCAGAGCGAATAATTTGCTTGGTAACTATCAATGGTGCGATCGCAGAAGACATACCCAAAACCAAAAGAATATTACAGATGTTGCTACCCACCACATTACCCACTGCAATATCTCCTTGGCTGGAAAAAGCAGACATAATACTAACAGACATTTCTGGCGCACTCGTACCATATGCCACGATAGTTAAGCCAATAATTAAGGGTGAAATTTGCAAGATCGCTGCAATTCTTGAAGCACCATTAACTAAAAATTCCGCACCAACCACCAATAAAACCAATCCTGCTATTAAAGTTAAAAACGTTATCGGATTCATAAAAAATGTAAAAATAAAAGTCTCAATTGATTCAATCTTTAATCAATATTTCTGGTTCTTAATTATTAGTTGGGTCAATGAAATTACAATCGATTATAAATAATCGCTTAAAACTCGTAAGATTAACTTTAATTATTATTTTTTAAATTGACTCAAACCAGAAAAATATATCTTTAAATCCTACCTTACAACATTCGCTCTTCCCGCCCAATTCAAATAGGTTAGAGCTTTACAAGTATTTATCTTACGCCTGAAAATATATTGTATTATTTTAATAACCTAATCAATTAAAAGTAATAATACAATTTAAAATAGTCGGGCTTATGAAACCAAAATACTTGGCTTCTGCACTATCCTTGAGTTTCGCTAGTATATTGGCAACGATCGCCTCAGTCAATGGTCAAGAAACTCAAAAAACAAAATTCCTGTGTGGTTCTTGGCGAGATATACCTATGACTGTGGCTCAGACACCTCGCGGGAATATTCCGATCGTCTATTGGGTTAGCGACTGGGTAAACGATCCTAGTAGCGATTTAACTCCTCAGCGACGCTGCGAAATAGTTTCCCAGAATTTTCAAGAGGCATACGATCGCGGAGAACTACAATACATCACGACAGGAGTTAAAAACGGACAAAATATAGTCTGCGTGGCTGAAGAAAAAGATGGTCCTTGCGTTTCTCAATTATTCACCCTCAAGCCTGGTAGCGATCCCAATGCCAGTGTCAAACAGCTAATGAACATTGGCGACAACTATGCTTCTACGAACGATGGTCCTCTTTATCAAAACAGTGGGGGACAGCGTCTGTATATTAATTTTGCAGATTTTCTTAATGATGCCCCTGAAGTTGCACCAGAATAATAGTACCTCGTTTGTCTCTATGGAGGCTTTTGGAGTTAAATATTGTAAGTTTAATAAGTTTGATGAATTCCTTGCTTTTTTGCTTGAAAATCATTAAAAATAAAATGTAATCTATCTGAAACTGAGTACCAAATTATTTAGTCACACCGACTAAAATTCATATATCTCATGAAAAAACAATTTTTGTTCCCTCTGGCTCTTTCTCTATTCTTAGCTCCCATATCTGTTAAGGCATCCACTTCAGACACAACAGAAGCTAACCGCCTAGAGTCCAATTCTTCGGAAATCATCTTGGCTGGTTTTCTAGACGGTATTACTGACATTAAAGAAAGCGTTGAAAGCGTCAAAGAAGGAATCGATACAACTAACGAAACTACTACCGATACCATTGATGCAGTTGATGGAATTAATCAAGGCGTAGGTGATTCCAAGCAAATTGTTGAAGGTGGCGGAGAAACCCAAGATAGCGAAGTAATCGAACAAACTCAAATTCAAGAGACTACTGAAGGTCAAGTACAAGAAGAATTTTGGAGCGAATAGTTTTCGCAGACAATCAATAGTACAAATTATCAATATTCAAACTAAATAACTATTAACGCGATGCTTAAGAAAGCACCGCTTTTTTTTCATCTAAGGAACGTATTGACAAGTAGAATTAAAGGAAAAAATATCTTGCCATCTTTCTACCGTATCTACCCCAATATCAAAAGGAATAGTTTTACTACCAAAGTGCATTCTTGCTCTAACAGATTCTATTGGTGCATTGCTCAATTGACTTGCAGTAGCGGCATCAATATCAAAAATACGATGATTCATGTGCCAAATTGATTGCTGTTGGGAATTATCTTTACCCAAATAATTGTACCTATAACTAATAATTTCAGGATTAGTTTCTCGCGGTGACAAACTCACAATCCGACCGCCAATGCCCAATTCTAATAAAGTGGGTAAAGTTACTTCGGGATTGATTTCATTCTTGGGTGCGGCTTGAACGATAGTTTCCACATAACAGCCATCCAAATTGCTACCCCAAATAGAAGCCAATACGGTTTTTCCTGGTTTGATTCTACTAAAAGGCTGGGTGATTGCCGTATCGCTATCATCGATGCCATAGCGATCGATCACTACTCGACCGTATACGCTAGCAGCTAAATCTAAGACTTCAATTACTTTGCTGTGAGGCCATTTTTTAATTCCCCAAGGCAAGCTAGAATCAATTACCAAATCGTCTCGATCTAGACTTTCTTCTACTATTTGAGCATTAGCTATTTGGGGAGTTAGCTGCCCTAATATTAAGCCAGCAAAAGCAGATATAAATAATAGTTTTTTGGTAGGTAAACTTCTGTTAAAACGCAAAAAATTCATTGAGATGATTTGAGTATCGATTAATTGTTGAATAATAAAAAATAATATGTATTGAGATTATACTACGGGCAGTTCACAGCAGAACAAGCCGTACCAGATTCGACCGTTGAAGTATCTCTAGGAGTGCGTCTGGGGGTATTAACAACAGTTGGGTCGATTCCTATGTTGATACCAATAGTGGCAGCCCGTTCGACAAAAGTAACAATTGAAATACCTAAATTTAGGTCGATTTTTTCAGGGACATTATTTTTTGGTTGGCACTCACTACTTGAAGAATTGGTTTCGCCTAATTTCGGAGGAAGCAGACTGGCTTCGGCACTACTTGAAGAATTAGTTTCGCCTAATTTCGGAGGAAGCAGATTAGCTTCGGCAGATTGTTCTAGCTGTTGGCTTTGGCAATTGTTGTTTGCTTCGTTAATTTCTTGTTCGGCTAATCCA